>JAGLTN010000155.1 GCA_023135255.1 Planctomycetota bacterium | reverse complement strand
GTAAATTTTTGAAAATCGATTTCGCTGGATTTACCCAAAAACACCAAAAAACCTGCTAAAATGAACCGCCAAAAGCCTAACCATCAATTTTTTTAACGTCGTTTTTACGCAAATGCGTAAAATAAATCACCAATCCACCACCCAAATCCTATGAAAACCTGCAAAATATCTGCCCATTCAGACAATTTTCCACCCCAAAACTACCCCCTCTCAGCCGCAATTTTAACTTCATCTGCCCCAATTTCAGCAATTTCAAAGCCGCCTCTCGCTTGTATTGTCGATTGCAAAAACTGAAAAATAACGGTCAAAACTGATACCGGACAGGCTTCTTTTTAAATTCCCTTACAGTCGTCAGCAATTGATAATCTGTAATATTTTCACTCGCGACAAATTCATCAACCAGGCAAACAATTTCCCCCATCCCCTTAGCATGCATCATTGCGAAAAGATTATAATCAAAGCCGGCAAAAGCTTTTCTCTGGTAGCAATGGCTAACCTGTCTGTAGGCCGCCAGCCTCCATCCTGCCGAGTCAGTTTCGCTTTCCTCAACCTTACACACAAACATCACATTCGCATCAAACCCAAGCAATCGATGATTCAAAACCGCTGCGATCCGTTTAACCACTCCCGCATTTTTTAATTGCCTTAGTACTTCTAAAACCGAGTCAATATCAGTCTCATCATCGCAAAGAAAATCAAAAGCATTGGAGGTTGGTTTTATCGGGTGCTGAATTTTTGTAAGTATTTTTTTCCGCAAATCCGTCAGTTCAACAACCTGCTCAGCCCCATTTTCCCCCTCTGTCACCTTATCACCGCCGCCTGCAATATCGAAATTAACATCAAGCTTAAAAAATCTCACCACCGGCAGGCTTTTAAAATTAACTTTCAATTCATCCGAAAGCTTTTTCAGCTGCCGATCAATATCCGCCTGGTCTTGACCTTGCAATGTAAACCAAAGATTATAAAAATGATCCCGCTGATAATTATGAGATACGTTTTCCAAGCCGCTGATAACACCCGCAACTTCTTCGATTTTGTCGGCCTCCACCGCAGCAGCAACCAAAGTGCTTGCCCTGCCCAGGCTTCGATAATTTATCATCGCAGATAATCTTCTTATAACCCCCGCCTCCAGCAGTTCATTAACCCGTGACAAAACCTCCTCTTCACTAACGGCCAACTCCTCAGCAATATCCGCGAAAGGCCTCTGGCATAGGTTTAACCCCTTTTGAAGTCTGTCACAAATCTGTTTATCCAATTGTCCAAGCTGCAATTTATTTGCTCCTCGAAGGTTTAAAATCGCAAACCGGATCGCTTCCGGCATAGTCACCAGTCATCGTAAACGCCCTTGCCCTGCACCCGCCGCAACTGCTGAGATATTCACAAATCCCGCATTTGCCCTTATAGTCGTTAACCGCCCGAATCTCATTTAGAAATTTCGACTGCGTCCATATCTTTCCAAAATCGTAACCATTCTCAACAAGATTGCCCGCCGAGATATCCAAAAAGCCGCAAGTCTGTATATCACCCTTATAGCTGATAAAACCAAACCCCCTGCCACCCATACACCCGCTGGTACTCGCGCTTAATTTTGCATCTTCCTGCCTGCAAAGCCTCGCAAATTGAGGCCCGCATGTTACCCTCACCTCGATAGGCAAATTCTGTTTTATCTCAAGCAGCTTATGCAGCAAATCTTCATATTGGCTCGCATCAAGTATCTCATCAGTCAGCGCATCAGCTCTGCCCGTCGGAACAAGAATAAACGGATTAAAACAATATGCTCCCAACTCACAACTAAGCTTAGCAACTTTTTCAACATCGGCAATGTTCAGCTTGCTAATGGTAGTATTGATCTGAAACCTCATGCCAGCTTTTTTAGCAACTTTAGCCGCCTTGATGGCTGAATCAAACGCCCCCGTAACCTGTCTGAAAGCATCGTGTCTTTGGGCCGTCGCAGCATCTATCGAAAACGACAGCGACATGATCCCCGCCTGCTTCAATTTTTCTATCGTTGTCTCATTGATCGAATATCCGCAGGTCGCCAGTACATTCCTCAGCCCCGCATCTCGGCTGTAAGAGATGAGTTCGTAGATGTCATCCCGTTCCATAGGCTCGCCGCCGGTAAATATCAAAACGCATTTCTGATAAGCCGCCAGCGAATCGATTATTTTTTTGCATTGATCGGTATCAAGCTCGCCGCTTCTGTCTGCTCCGGCATTAGCCCTGCAATGTTTACAGCTAAGCTTGCACCTGCGAGTGACCTCAAACGCTATCAGCCTTGGTTTTATATCAACGGTTGTCATTTTATAAGCTTTGCAACCTCTTTAGCAAAATACGTAATAATAATATCAGCGCCGGCCCGCTTGATGGAAACAAGCATTTCCATCATCGCAACCTCGCGATCCAAAACACCGGCATCAGCAGCAGCATTTATCATCATATATTCACCGCTGACATTATACGCTGCAACAGGAATATCGAACTCTGCCTTTGCCCTGCTGATAACATCAAGAAAACAAATCGCCGGCTTAACCATAACAATATCCGCTCCCTCTTCGATATCCAGAGCAATCTCCGCCATCGCCTCATCTATATTAGCTGGGTCCATCTGGTAAGTTTTCCTGTCTCCAGAAGTCGGCGTCGAATCTGCAACATCGCGGAAAGGCCCATAGAAAGCCGAAGCATACTTCGCCGAATACGCCATTATCGCTGTATCATAAAACCCATTCTCCTCGAATGCCTGCCTGATATATGCGACTCTGCCGTCCATCATATCAGACGGCGCAATAACATCGGCCCCTGCCTGTGCATGTGACAAAGCAACCTTAGCCAAAAGCTCACAACTGGCATCGTTGTCGATTTTGCCGGCATCATTCACAACCCCGCAATGGCCATGGCTGGTATAGGCACAAAGACAAACATCAGTAATAACAAGCAATTGCGGACATGCCATTTTGATCGCCCGGACCGCCTGCTGAACCGCGCCATCCTCCGCCCATGCCTGCGAGCCTTGCTCATCTTTCTGCACAGCCTGACCAAACAACAATATCGCCGGTATGCCAAGCTGCTGAATCTCTTTAGCTTCATCGACAATACTATCAGGCGAAAAATGGAAACAACCCTTCATAGAAGCTATCTCTTCTTTAACTGCCCGCCCAGCCTTAACAAACAACGGATAGATAAGGTCCGTGACATTCAAACTCGTCTGGCGAACCATTTTTCTCATGGCCTCACTGCTGCGAAGCCTTCTCATTCTGTTTTCCGGAAATACCATTTTGTTGTCCTCTACTTTGTAATTTCCTCTTTGGTCAAATAACATCCAGGCTCATTAACCCAGTTTTCATCGCTGATGCCGGCGCCGAGAAATCTGTAATTACCCCTGCAAAGTTCAAACCACTTGCAGCTTTTGCAAATTTCGGCGGCGAACTTATCTTTGTTGTGCAGCTTATACAATACCGGATCGCTGTCGCTGTACCATATATCCTTAAACCTTTTCTCAGTGACATTACCCAGACAATAATTTCTCCAGAACTGGTCAGCATAAACGCTTCCATCCCAGCTTACACATGCGATCTTTTCGCCGATCTTATTGCCCCCATTAATCATCAAAAGCTCTTTTGCTTTTTCAAAATCTGCATGGCCCTGCTCTTGCATCTTCACCAGCACATAAGGCCCATCAGCATGATTGCCAACCGTCAAAACCTCATCGATTTGGTCTTTAGTGACAAACTGCTGGGTCTTTGCGATAATGTTGTCTATCGTTGCTCTGGTTTGTTGGGGGGATAGGGTTTGGTCTGATATCTCGGTTGCTCTGCCCGTACTTATCAAATGATAAAAACATATTCTGCGTATGCCATTGTCGGATGCGATATCGAACATCTCGCTGGCGAAATCTTTGTTGTCTTTGGTTATTGTGAAACGAAGCCCCGCTTTAATATTGTACTTTCGACAATTCTTAAACCCCGCGATAGTCTTATCAAAACAACCATCAACGCCTCGAAACTTATCGTGGAGGTGTTTTGGACCGTCGAGGGAAATACCGATATAGCCTATATCAACGCCGGCAAGCTTCTCTGCAGTTCGTTCATCTATCAAAGTGCCGTTAGTAGAAATAACCGTCCTCAGCCCGATCTTTTTCGCATAGGTAAGCAGTTCAAAAAGGTCGCCCCGAAGCAAAGGCTCACCGCCGCTAAAAAGCACTACGGGACAATTGGCCTCTTTCAATTGATCGAGCCGGTCGATTGCCTGGGTTGTGTTTAGCTCGATATCATTCAGGGATTTATCAGAGCTGCTGTAACAATGCTGACATCTTAGATTGCATTTTTTCGTACAATTGAAAACCGCTATAGGCCCAAAATCGTTTCGCTTATTATATCTCAAGTGGTCAGACTCACCCGCCAAACCGCAATATAGCTTTGAAATATTAATCATTTTTAACACTCACATCTAAGTTTTAGCTATCGCGGCTCTCCGTGTCCTGTTTATCCGCGGGTATAATAATTTTCTGTCGCGTCAAGCAATCCATCCATTGTATGCTCAGCCGCCTGGATTTCAACATCAATTCCAACCTCGCCGAGCTTTGCCGATGTCACAGGCCCTACAGAAGCAATTATGACATTATGAGATTTTACCAATTCGACATCTATCTGCTCGAAAAAACTGCTGACCGCTGACGGGCTGGCAAAAGTAATACAATCCACACCACCGGCTTTTATTTGCTCCTGCAAACCTTGAGCATCACTTCTAACAGGCTTGATATCATAAACACTCGTCTTGGTAATATTAGCTCCGGAAGCAACTAAAATATCTTCAAGGTCTTTATTCGCTAACTCAGACCGTAATAGTAGTACCTCTTTCGCACGGACATCAGCAAATTTCACCAACCCCGCCCCCAAATCTTTACTCGTAAAAGTCTCCGGCACAAAATCAGCTTTCAAACCAAACTTTTCCAACTGCCAGGCTGTCCTTTTGCCGATGGCTGCGATTTTCATCGGGCCGAAAACCCTGCTGTCTTTGCCGGCAGTCTTCAGAAAATCAAAGAATATCCGCACGCCGTTAACGCTGGTAAACACTACCCAATCGAAGCTATTAAATTTTTCCATCGCCCTCAAAAACTCATTACCCTCAGTTATAGGCTCGATAGCGATAGTAGCAAATTCGATAGCATTGCCGCCTCGTTCAGCTATCTTTTCCGCAGAATCCGCATTGCCGGGTCTATCACGGGTAACAACAATATTCCTGCCGAACATAGCCTTATTCATAAACCAGTTAAGTGACAAATCACTGCTGGCTGTTTGACCAACTATTATAAGAGCAGGCGGCGCAAATTCGCCTTTTCGACTTTCAGCCACCAGCTGATTCAACTTCGTCTGCAAAACTCTCTGGTCGGCGGTTGTTGCATTGCTGACTATTGCTGTCGGAGTATTCTCATCCATACCATTATCAATAAGCCTGCTGACGATAAGCTCAATATTACCCATCCCCATATAAAAAACTATCGTGCCCCTGAATTTCGCGAGCAGATCCCAGTCTATCGAACTTTCCTTTTTGTCCTGAGCCTGCCTGCCTGTAACAAAAACAATCTGCGAGTTGTAGTTTCTGTCTGTAAGCATAATTCCGCTATACTCTGCCGCCGCGATAGCAGCGGTTATCCCAGGCACGATCTCGAATTCGATACCAGCCTGGACTAAAACTTTTGCTTCTTCCGCTCCTCTACCGAAAATACACGGATCGCCTCCCTTAAGCCTGACAACAGTTTTGCCCGCTAATGCTTTTTCAACGATTATCTGATTTATTTGATCCTGACCAAAACTACCTTTACCTATTCGCTTGGGAACATGAATGATCTCAGCGTCAGCACTGGCATATTTCAGCAATGCCGGATTGGCAAGTTTGTCACAAACTACGCAATCAGCTTTTGCAATAGCCTTCATGCCGCAAACCGTTATCAGATCCGCTCTGCCCGGGCCGGCGCCGACGAGATAGACTTTGCCCTTACTCATTTTTTAATTCCTTCAGTATCTCACTGCCCCCCGCTATCAAGAGTTCATTGGCTAGCTGCTGGGCTGTTTCAATCGCTTTTTCTAACTTGCCGACTTTCTTTTTTCTGATGAATCTTTTACCAACAATATCAGAAATAAAGGCTTCGATACATATCTGATCGCCTGTAATCTTCGCAAAAGCGCCCACAGGTCCATGACAGCCGCACTTGGTAGTGACAAGTATCTGTCTCTCCGCCAAAACTTCCACCCTGCTGTTTTTATCATCTATCAATGAAAGAATCTCCGCGACAGAATCATCGTCCCTTCTGCACTGAATCGCCAAAGCGCCCTGCGCCGGAGCAGGGAGAAAATCGGCGATATCAAAATCAAAACTTATTTCATCGTTTAGTCCCAGCCTATCAAGACCGGCTTTTGCAACGATAACCGCATCAACTTTGCCGGATTTGGCGAGTTCAACCCTGGTTGACACATTGCCCCTGACTGATATTATCTCGATATCGTCTCTTAGATGCAATATCTGTGAGGCACGGCGAAGGCTTGATGTTCCAATGCGAGAGGCTCTTTTCAAATCAGCAATACAACTAACACCATCTGCAGCAATCACACTGTCACCAACTGCTCCCCTGACAGCAACCGCAGCAATACAAAGCCTGTCAGGCTCTGCTGTCGGCAAATCTTTCAAACTATGAACCGCAAAATCAGCCTTTCCCGCCAGTAGCTCATTCTCCACCTGAGATGTAAAAAAACCCGTCCCCGGCAAATTCCACAATGCTGTTTTCTTATCTTTATCTCCTGAAGTTATGATCTTTTTTATTCGCACGTCAAGGTCTGGTCTTTTCTCTTTGAGCATAGCTATAATCAATTCAGTCTGGGCGATAGCCAAATCCGTACCACGAGTAGCAACTGTTAAAACCCCCATCAGCCTTGCCTGCCCTGCGAGAAAAACATTTTATTTATATAATCCAATGCTACCATCTGCTCTTCGGTGAGTTCATCTTCACCGCTTGATTTAAGAAAACTCACAGGTCCATGCAAAACCTTTTTGACAAGTGACTGGGCAAAAAGCTCCAGTCTTTCTCTGTCACCAGATGGGAAATCTTTCGCGTATCTTTCCACTTCCGCAATGGCAAGCTCATAGCCTTGCTGATGAAGATTAGAAATGATTGGCACAATCTTCAAACCATCATACCATTTAAAAAACTTATCCGTATACTCATCGACAATCTCATTGGCTTTGGGGACTTCATTTGCTCTTTTCTGCCTGTTAATACAAATCCTCTCATCAAGATCATCAATATTGTATAATTTAACACAGCCGATGTCACCAACCTCAGGCTCGACATCTCTGGGCACAGCAATATCAATTATAACCAAAGGCCTGTCCCTGCTATCAAGTTGATTTTTCAACTTATCATAACTAACCACAAACTCCTGTGCTGCTGTCGAACATATCACAAGATCAGCCGCCGCAATTTCGTCGTAAAGCTCTTCTAATGGAGCCGTTGTTCCCGTATTTAAACTTTCACAAAGTACTTGTGCATTTTCAATATTTCGGTTCACAACTCTAAGCTTACCAAGCCCAGCTTTGCAAAGATACTTTGCTGCAAGCTCTGCGTTTTCACCAGCGCCAACCATAACCGCACAACAATTTTTCAGATCAAGCTCCTTCTTAGCAAGCTCAACCGCTGCCAGAGAAATCGAAACCGCTCCGCAATTAATATCCGTCGAACTGCGAACCATCTTACCAACCCGAAACGCATTATGAAAAAGTCTGTGAAAGACAAATCTGCTCATCTTATAATGGGTCGAAATCGAATAAGCCTCTTTAACCTGCGAAAGTATCTGGTTCTCGCCGAGCATCTGAGAATCAAGCCCGGCAGAAACCTGGAAAAGATGACGCACGGCATCGATATCCCGCATATTTTTGCTGAACTTCTTCCAGCAATCGCTGCCCTGCGGATTGACCTGCTGCAAAAGCTCACGGAGAAAACCATCACAGTCAAATTCCTTTTTGGCGTATATGTAAAATTCCAGGCGATTACAGGTTTTCAAGATCGCAGCTTCATTTATGCCAGGCTTTTCGTGCATAGCTTTGAGCATCGTCTTGATATGCTCATCAGTTAAGCTAAGCTTTTCCCGCTGGGCAACCGGACAATTGTTATGTGTAGTGCTATTTAAAACAAGCTTCATGTTTGTTGCTCTTAAAATTTTTAATTTTTAACTTACAAACTATTAATGTTATCAAAGCTGCCAAAACTATCAAGACCAAACTGAAAACAGCTATATATTCAATGAGCATATCTTCACCAGCAGGCAAAGACGACAGCTCAATATTCACCAATCGCCCCGCCTGGATATTCTCAGCGGTATAAATACCAGAATACCGAGACCGCAACGTCCGGTACGAATTAAACTTCAGTAAATCACTTTTTAACGTGGTCCCAGGCCCGGAAACATAAACGACCATCGAATCAATATCATGGTTGGCCTTAAAGCACACCCGGCATCTGCCCCTGTCATTAGCTATAAAATAAGTAAAACTGACAGAATCTATCACGCTGTCAGCTTTAAGCTCTTTACTTACGATTTGCCTGTTTTGTTCGCTATTCGCATCTTTTTGTCCTTCCAGAGACGCTGTTTCCGGAATCTCAAAATCAACCTCCCAATCGCTGCCTGCGTTATCTCTGCGATATACCCACAGGTTCTCAAACCGCACCTCATTGACATCAGCTTTGATAAAGATATGAAGCATTTTTATTTTAACAGTTTCGTCTTTGGCCTCTTGCGCTGCAAAAGAAACTGCTGAGGATATCAGGACTAAAAATAAAACAAGAATTTTTCTCATGATAGCCTCCGTTTCTCAAACAAAGACCAACCCATCCCGACTATCATTAATATAACAGCTATCCAAAGCCAGCTCATCATTGGAATAAACTTAACCGTAATAAGCACTTCGTCCTTGGCTGTCCTATTTTCATATATCACATAAACATCTTCGAGCAAACCAGACCAGACCGCAACCTCCGATGTCACCTGCCCCGAAGGATAAACATTTTCGCAAGGCCAAAGCGACTTTTTATTTTCACCCCTGGTGACAATGATAACAGGGCCACTTTGTATTACGCCGTTGACTTCCTCTCGTTTAAATTCTGAAAAACTAATCTTATATCCTTCAATCGTTTGCTCGTCGGCCTTGTGCAAAGGAAACTGTCCTGCCCGCTCAAGAGATGCAAAACCCGCAGAGACTACCAGAAGCAAAAAACCAAGATGTGCAATATCGCCGCCAAGTTGGCCTTTAAATCTCGTGACATATTTTTTATAACAGATAACCACAAAACAATAAACACAACAGCCGAAAGCAATCGAAATCGGACCTTTATCTAAAAGGTAGTAACACAACATCCCTGCCAAAGTTCCGATCCCAGAACAGACAAACAAAAAGAATTTTCCTTTTTTGTTTAAAATCACTTTAGCCTGGCTTGTCGCT
>JAGLTN010000154.1 GCA_023135255.1 Planctomycetota bacterium | reverse complement strand
GGGTGGATTTTTTGAAAATAAGTTTGTTGTATTGTCTGGAGACTTCGAAGCGGCTGGGCAGCTCGATGGTTTTGCCTGTGATATTTTTATTGGCTAATTCAATAATTCGCTGGTAGTGCTGAGCAGTGATGTTTTGCTGACCTGAGCCTATGATCGAAAATGCTATGCGGATAAATTCCACTTGCAGTTCAGGCAGTTTGTCTGCGAATCTTTCAATGTTGATCTCAACCTGGGCATCAGTGACGGTTGCGATATGAGACCATAAGCTTTGTGCTGTTCTTTCAATTTTCAGATAAAGCTGACGCGCGGAGACTGAAAGGTTAAAGAGCAGCTGTGACAGGTCATTTTCACATTGTTGTTGTAATTGGGGCAGGAGTTTATGACGGATAAAATTGCGTCTGTATTGGCATTGGTCGTTGGTGTAGTCGTGACAGAACGGCAGTTTTTCTTCGGTCAGGTAGTCGATAATTTCTGATCTGGATGCTGAGAGTATTGGTCTTGTTATAATGATATTACCAGGGAAGGGTCGTTTAGGCCAGATTCCCGCCAGGCCTTTAAAACCGGTGCCGCGAGCGAGTCTTTGGAGGATTGTCTCGGCATTGTCGTTACAATGATGGGCGGTTGCGATTGTGGAGCAATTGTTGGCTTTGGCGGTTTCGAGGATAACTTTTAGTCTTTCATTGCGTGCTGCGGTTTCGATGGAGAGTTTGTTTTCGCGGGCTATTTTTTTTATGTCAATTTTTTTTATTATTACCGGCAGGTCGATTTTTTGCCCGAGTTCGATGACGAATTTTTCATCTGCATCTGCGTCGGGGCCTCGAAGCTGATGGTTAATATGGATGCAGAGGAAATCATTATTTAAAAGCTTTTCAGCTTTTAGTTTTACCAGTACATGGACGAGGGCGGTGGAATCGGCGCCTCCTGAAATTGCCAGCAAGATTTTTTCGCTGGGGTTAAAGAGAGCGTGTTCTTTTATGAAGTTAATTGTTTTTTGTTCGAATCTGTTTAGCATTTTTTTGCAAAAAAGCCTGTTGTTTCATTCAGGCCCGGTTAGTCGTTCTTACTCCAATGCCTGTTTCAAATCATCTATCAGTGCCTGGGCGTCCTCAATTCCTGCGGAGAGTCGAACTGTATTATTTCTTACATCAAACATGGTCCTTCTTTCTTCGGGCAGGTAAAGCATGGTTGTCAGCACCGGCAGGCACACCAGGGTTTCTGTGCAACCAAGGCTTACAGCATGGTAGATAAGTTTTAACTTTTCCACGAATTTTTTTGCATCGTCCTGAGTTTGACCTACGTCAAACGCCAACATACCACCAAATCCATTTGTCATCTGCTTGCAGGCGGTTTCATATCCAGGGTCAGATTTGAGACCTGGGTAGTATATTTTTGTTACTTTTGGGTGGTCAGCGAGAAACTCTGCTATGACCATCGCATTTTCTGCCATTTTCGCAGCTCTTATGTCGAATGTTTTCAAACCTCTTTCGAGCAGCGAAGCTGGGAACGGGTCAAGTGTTGTTCCAATGGCCTGACGCGTGAACCAAAGTTCGTCATAATATTCTTTTGTACTACAGCAGATGGCGCCGGCCATCAGGTCGTTGTGACCACCTAATCCTTTTGTAGCGCTGTGGACTACCAGGTCTGCTCCCATGGTCAAGGGCAGTTGATGGTAGGGCGTTGCAAAGGTGTTATCTACGACAAGTCTGGCACCGACCCGGTTTGCCTGTTTACGCAGATACTCAATGTCGAGAACTTTGACCAGCGGATTGCTTGGCGTCTCACAGAATATCATGGTTGTATTGTCTTTGACAGCATCGGCTACTTTGTCCTGGTCGTAAGCGTTTAACCATGTGACATCGACGCCGAATTTTTCGAGGATAAGCGAGACTTTATAATTTGCGCCGTATACGTCGTGAAAAGTCAGCAGGTTATCGCCTGCTTTTAGGTATGTCAGGAAGATCATAGTAAGAGCGGCCATGCCGGAGGTGCAAATAACACAATCCTGGGCTTTTTCCATTTCGGCTATTTTTTTCTCTACCATTCTCACGGTAGGGTTGTCGTCGCGATGATATGTGTAGCCGTCGATCTCGCCGTCTGTTATCTGGCGGAGTATTTCGAAAGATACGTATTCATAATTAACTGCCGAGACTATCGGCGTTACCATCGGTTTGTTTCCGTAAGGTGTAAGATGTTTTTGTTCTCTCATTTTTCCTTGGTATCCTAAATAGTGCAAAAACTAAAAGGAGGATTGTAGCAAGTATCTGGGGAGGCTTCTATAATTTTTATCCGGGCAAACTAATATTTTTCAGGAAATCTGATTTATGCGCAAAAAAACGGGGTCAGTTTAAAACCGACCCCGTTAGAATCAACTATTTAGATTTTTTAAAATAGTTTTGCTTAGCTTCTTTTTCTTCTGATAAGAGCAAGACCACCAAGACCGAGCAGAGCAATTGTTGCCGGCTCTGGAATTACTGGAAGTTCAGCTACATCTGCAGCTGAAAGAGCTCTATTGTAAATCCTGAAATCTTCCAATTCGCCATCGAACTCAGCCCACAGCTGCCTACCAATAGTGAAACCTGTAAGATCAGTAAAGCCGCCGGTTTTGCCAGTTTGCGAAGCCCAAACATCACCCTCAAGGTAGTAAGCTACATCGCCTGTGGCAAAGTCAGCTGTAATAGTGAGCCTTCTTGCATCAGCTTCGGCAAAGATGTATCGAGAATCACTTGGATTAAACGCTTCCCAACACCATGGGTTTCCGCCGTCACCAAGCTTTGACAGGAAGTGGTTTGTGTCGCCGGTTGGAGCTTCAGCAGACATTATGTGACCGCCACCAGAATCCACACCTGAAAAAACATAACCTTTGTCGCCGTAGGTATGACCGCCGATCATAAAGGAAATAGTAACTGCGCTGGTTAGACCCATGTCAGCGATAAGGTCAGCACCATTGTTTGCGAAAACAATACCGCTTGCACCCCAGCTGCCGCCGTCAAAAGCAAGCCCGCCACCAGTGACCCAAGAGTCAGCTGAACCAATTGTGCCGTTGTTGGTACCAGCTGAGTCTACTGCAATATTGCCAGAAGTTTCATCCAGCTTCCACCAGCCTACGAGACCTGTGGTAATGTCAGCACAAGCTGAGCCGACAAAGACTAACATTATTACTAAAAACACTAATTTCTTCATTATTCCTTCTCCTTCAAAAAAACATTAATTAAACATCTCTCAATCTTACACGATAACTGCTCATCACGACCGCACAGGAAACCTTCACCATTCACCAAAACCTTTGCGACAACTCAAAACAGTTTTAAACTTAATTTTAAAACAGGAGAAAAGATTTGAACGCATTAACGCGGAATGATCGAGGGAAAATATAACGACTCATCTCTCTTACATCTCATCATCAATCTCTCCTTCTGTTTCTGTTCCGTTATTAAACCCACGAAACTCTACGATGCAAGTATAGTGGTTTTGTTATTGGTTGTCAAGGAATATATGGGGGTTTGGGTAAAATTTCGTTATTTTTTATTATTTTATTTTATCGGGAGGGTTTAATTTTTAGAAAACCTGATTTATGCGCAAAAAAACGGGG
>JAGLTN010000153.1 GCA_023135255.1 Planctomycetota bacterium | reverse complement strand
TTCAAAAATAAAAAAACTGTTAGCAATCGATTTTTGCCGACGACTAAGGCCGAGATGCTCTCTTGCGGATTCAAGCAGGCAGATGTTATCCTTGTTACCGGCGACGCTTACGTTGACCATCCGTCTTTTGGTGTTGCGTTAATTGGACGCTGGTTGGAAAGCCTTGGTTATAAAGTTGCGATACTTGCTCAGCCTGGTTGGAAAAGTGTTGATGATTTTCGATCTTTAGGCAGGCCCCGTTTATTCTGGGCGATAACATCCGGGGCGGTTGATTCAAGGTTAAACGACTATGCTTCCATGGGCCATCGCAGGAAAGAAGATGTTTACAGCCCAAATGGGAAAACCGGTTTAAGACCAAACAGACCTTTGCTCGTATATTCAGCTCGCGCGAGGGAGGCTTATAAGGATGTGCCGATAGTTCTGGGCGGCTTGGAAGCATCGCTACGAAGGTTAGCTCATTATGATTATATTGAGGATAAGCTCAAACGGTCGGTGCTTATAGATGCCAAAGCTGATCTGCTTGTTCATGGGATGGCTGAAACCGCGATAGCAGAAATCGCCGACAGGCTCAATAAAGGCCAAACCATTGATCAGCTCATTGATATCCCCGGAACCTGTTACCGATTAAAGCGTGATATGACAATCCCTGATAATGCGATTGAACTGCCGTCTCTTTCACAGCAGCAGCAAGATAAGAAATTCGTTATGGAAGCGCAAAATCTGTATCAGCCCCAGGCGATGGTTGGAGGTCTTCCTGTGGTTCAGGATCAAGCCCCCGGTAAGATCGTGGTTTTACCTCCCGCTGAGCCTTTGAATACCGCTGAGATGGATAAGCTTTATTCGTTGCACTTTGAAAGGAAGTGGCATCCGAAATATGATAAGACCGGTGGTGTGCCGGCGCTGAAGCCGATACAATTTTCGATAACTTCGCATAGGGGCTGTTTCGGCGGGTGCAATTTTTGTGCGATTTACTTCCATCAGGGCAAAGTTATTTCATCTCGCAGCGTCGATTCTATTTTAAAGGAGGCGGAATCTTTCAAAGATCACCCCGATTTTAAAGGCACAATAAGCGACATCGGCGGACCGACTGCTAATATGTATGGCATGAGGTGCACTCGCAGGCACATTTGCAAAAGGCCAAGCTGTCTGTTTCCCTCTCCATGTAGGCATCTTAAAAAAGACCATGCTGAGGTGACTGCAATGATGCAGGCTGTGCGGAAGTGGCAGAAAAGCAGCAAAAAAAAGATCAATGTCTTTATCGCATCGGGGGTCAGACATGATCTGGCTTTGGAAAGTAAGCAGTATATGGAGCTTTTATTCAGCCATTTTGTCAGTGGGCAGTTGAAAATTGCGCCGGAACATTTTGACAGCACTGTTTTGTCGCTGATGGGTAAGCTTGATTTTACGAAATTTGAAAAATTTGAAAAATATTTCGATAAAATTTCAAAAAAAATCGGCAAAAAACAATATCTGATTCCGTATTTTATCAGTTCACACCCCGGATGCAGCAGTGACGATGCATTGAAATTGACCGAATATCTGGTTTCAAGAAACTGGCGGCCTCGTCAGGTGCAGGATTTTACACCCGTTGCTTTGGCGGCTTCTACTGCGATGTATGTTTCCGGGCTTAGCCCAACGGGCAAAAAGATTCATGTCCCCAGGGGCCATAGCGAAAAAACACTCCAGCTTGCAATGATGCAATATTATTTGCCGGAGAATTATAAACGTGTTGCTGATTGGCTGGGTCGTCGAAGACCAGCATTGCTTTCGAAGATGAAAAGGCTGCAAATCGAGCGGGATGTACAATTTAAACAAAAAAAACGCAGAAGACGGTAAATCTCCTGCGTTTGCGTTTATCACATTTGGTAGTAGCGATTATTTTTTGTCGCAGCTTTTAGAGCAGCCTTTGCCGCATTTTTTCTTTGCGTTTCTTATTTCCATTGCTTTTTTGTATTCCCTTTCGAGAACAGGCTTAATTATCGGTGTCCATTTAAGGTAGCCTTGCTCGTTGAGGTGCAATTTGGCCTTATATTCTTTTTCCCTGAACAGGTTCGGATCCAATTTGCCGTTGTCTAAGTTAAGTGCATCGCTGATATCGATATAGCTCAGATAGTCTTTTGTTTCGGTATATTCTTTGATCAAAGCGTTTGCTTTTTGGGTTTTTTCCCAGAGGTTTAATCTGCTGATCGATGGTTTGATTGATAGGAACACGATTGGCGTATCTGGTAGTTTACTGCGAAGTTGTACTACGAAAGCTTCATACAGCTTTCTGAAATAGCTTGGCTCGACAGTGAACATGTCGTTATCACCTTCATAGACCATTACAACAGCAGGGTTGTATTTTACGATCAGCTCATCCATATAATAAAATGCTTCGGGGAGCGTTGAGCCCCCAAAGCCACGGTTTACTACGGGCAAGGGTGCGAGGTCTCTTTTCATATGCTCCCAGCAAACCATGCTGGAACTGCCGATGCAGATAATTGAGTTTTCAGCTACGGGCCATTTTTTGTCAGATTTTTCAAAGCGAGCGATCGATCCACCCCAAATTTCAGGAGAAGTTTTCTGTGCAAGGCAGCAGGTCGGGACGACAAAAGTTGCAATGAGCATAAGGAAAACACATCTTTTAAACATTTTACACCAAAACCTTTCTAAAATAATAATAACAACGCCAGTGTTTTTCTCATTTTTATTTATACGCTTGTAATGATTCCCAGAGGTTTATTTGTTTTCCAGTTGCCTCTTGTGAAGTCCGGGAAGTCAACAGGTCTACTTTTGTTTGCTACGGATTTTTCACTTAAAGCCGATACAACACTCCAGCTCGCAGCATCATAAACATTCTGGTCGAGAGGTTCGCCTTTTCGCAGGCACTGGATAAGTCTGTAAAATTCAAGGAAATCCCCGCCGCCATGGCTATAGTTTTTAGCTTTTTCTTTCATTGACCTCCAT
>JAGLTN010000152.1 GCA_023135255.1 Planctomycetota bacterium | reverse complement strand
TTGCTTTTATAAACGGCTTTTAAGCTATCCTAAAGGGCGATTTTTAGAGTAGCGTGTAGATTCGACTCCCACCTCGGCTATTTTTTTTTGCATTTCAAAAAATTGCTTTTCTCAACGTGAATTTCGACTTTAACATGGCCTTTCAAATCTGCATCGACAAAATGTTTGTTAGTATTTGTGCCGTTGATCAAAAATTTAGTCACCTTATCGCCGACTCCTGTTAGCTTAACGTCGAGGAGCATGTTCCGGTATCGCATGGATTTCAGCTCGGAGCTTTCGAAATTCTTTTTAACTATCGGGGCGAAGCTTATGCCGTCTGCTTCGAATTGCATTCCGAATACGCCTTTATGAATCATAGCGAGATATGCTGTTGCCGCCCAGCTTTGGCTTTTGGCACTTTCCCATTGTTTTCCGGTTTGTATTCCGCCATTAGGCTTGCCTGTCTGCGGGTCATAAATCTCACGGAAATCGTTACTTGCAATCGCCATTTTTCCAAGGCTGTCCAGCTCGTGGTAAAGTATGTTTTCCTTGCCTCTGCTGGCACCCGCCACCGCCCAGAACCCCTGTATCTGAGGCCAAATTGCAGCACAGTGCCTCGGCATCTCGTTATCAGCAAATCTTTCAAACTTAGGCCAATTACAAACCACCCCATATTTTGAAACATATTGATTCATAAAAATTTCTTTTGTCTGTTTCTCAGAAGCCACCCCAAAAAGAACCGCAAATGCATGGCCCAGAGCTTCCATGGAAGTTTCTAAGTTGCCGTTCCTGTCGAGAAAATATGCATATCGCCCAGCTTTTTTAAGCCATAAATTTTTATTGATCGCACGCTTGAGAGACTTAGCTCTTTTGGAAAGTTCTTTCTGCTTGTCAGCGTCAATGGCAAGCTCTTTCGCCATCTTAGCTGCGAGTATATGGCCTTGATAATAAAGACAATTCGTACTTAGCGCTTTCATCCTTATCTTGTCGACATTTTCATTTTTGTTTGCATAATCAAGAATAAAACTGCTATTATCTGGTGTACGATTATAAGGCTCCGGATAGCCGGCGACGCCGTCCGACCAACCAGGCCCGCAATAAAGTCCTGTGCTGCTATCGAATTCTGTTTTACGAAAATGCTCGAGCGAATTTGTCACTGCCTGGTATGCAGTCTTCAAAAATTCTCTGTCGCCTGTGCAACAATAATACTCCCACGCCCCGATCGACCAGCCGATGCTGTCCCAGTATTGACCGCCAATTCTAATTTCGCCATCGACCTTTTCCAATACGCTTATCAGAGTATTTCCTGAAACTTCGCTCCAGGCGAATCCCAGTGCGAAATAGCTATTATAGCTTGCGTCCCTCGTCCAAGGCCTGCTGTAGCCTTTGCCAGCTATCAACACAGGTTTCTTGCTTTCCAAAAGCCCCTTTTGCCAGCCCTTAATATTGCCTTCAACCGTCTTGATCGCCATTTCATAGGCTTTGACAATATTTTCATCTGAACATTGAAGTTCAAACTTAGGCTTGTCGGCTTTGCCAGCGCGTATAAAATAATCTTCACCAGTTCCCGCGGCTGGCAAAGGGCAACAGGAAACAAAAACCAGTAAACCCAAAGCTATAAATGTATGAGACCTGAAATATGCTTTCATAACTACCTCCATAAACTTTGGCAAATTTAAAAACAAAAGTGTTCAGAAGATCAGTGACTATGCGTGCTATGTGATTCTACGAGATTTACTTTGCCAAGCTTGACGCCTTTGATGCTGACGATTTCCTCACCCATTTTTTTAATATCGCCTACAGTCCCTTTAAGAACGATTATTTCCATGCAGTCATGGCTATCCATGTGCACATGCATTGAGGAGATAGTTTCAAGCAGATGGTTGTGTTGCAGTGCCGTCAGCTTTTGCATCACCTTAGCTGCGTGATGGTCATAAACCAAAACGATTGCAGCTATCGCACGGGTTTTGGGATTTTCAATAGTCTGTTCGCTTAGCTGATGACGGATCAAATCGCGCAAAGCCTCTGACCTGCTTTGGTAGCCTTGCTTTTTGATCAATTTATCAAAATCACTTAACAACTCTTTTTCCAGCGACACGCCGATTCTCTCAAGACTTTTCATATATTCTCCTGCTGGCCGCAATTAATTAATATTTTATAGGTCGGCATTTTAACATTGATTAGCAAAATCGTCAAATGTCAGATTCGGTTTTTGCCCACAATAACAGAGCGGAACTGAAAACGACTGTAACACAGCCGGCTTCCTGGAAGATGACCGCCAAGACGGGACTGAGCATTCCAAAGCAGGCTAAGGTAAGCCCAACTACGTTGTATATTATGGAAAAGAAAATGTTGAGTTTGATACGAAGAAGGACTTTTTTTGACATTTCCATGAATTCCACAACTCGCGAGAGGTCATCGTTCATTAATG
>JAGLTN010000151.1 GCA_023135255.1 Planctomycetota bacterium | reverse complement strand
TATTCCTGGTTGCTTATAAAATAAATATCGCTGCTGCCATCTCGCCGATGTCCCCACGAAAAACTCGGTGAGCTGTATTCCTGTTTCTCTCGCCAAACTGGTTTCTGGTCGATTCCCTTAAAAAACAAATCTGGGCCAATGTTGAGTTTGTCCAAAGCTGTCCCCAGCGAATTGCTGCTGTCAACTTTTTTCCAGCCTTTAGCTACTATCTTTTTTAGCTGTTGATCGCATTTCGGATAGTTAGTCAGGCTCGGCGATCGGGTTGGTTTTGGGCCTATGATCGGGACATTTGTTTTGGATAGTTCGGCGATTTTTTTTGCGACTTCAGGGGTCATGCGCACATCATCCGGCAAAACCAATACGCTATAAGTCATTCCACCCGGCAAAACAACCTTACCATCTTTCGCCTTTGCTTTATTCAGCAGGGCATCGCGGTTGATGCTGCCATAGGTATAACCATCAGCAAGTTCAGCGATTAGTCGATCGGGCAGCAAAGCTCTGCTTGGTTGATCTTCACCAACATAATAAAGCACATCCGCAACCGGGCTGCCAAGCTGAAGAACCTCCTGACATCGCCTTAGATAATCGAACCACACTTTAGAAGCTCGCCACCAGGTTTGCGTTCGGCTGTACTCTGCGCCAACACCACCAAGCGTAATTCCCGGCTTTTCATTAAGCGCCTTAAGCGCCCAGACATGCAGCACAAAACGATTGATCCCCAGCGCAAAGTTATGATCACCAAGTGTTTTCAAAGCAAACGGGTCGTCATCCCAGTCGAGGTTTACCTGTGTAAATGCTTCAGCCTGAACGATTCTCTTGCCGTAAATCCGCGCGCCGTGAATAGCGTCCAATATATCGGTAGGCTTATCATTAGAAAAACTCTCATACCAGAATTCACCCATCGGTATATCAACCCGACCATACAGTGACATACCATCGCTGGTCATTGTCGGCGCAAGGCATTCGGCAGAGAAGTCACCACCCAACTGATGAACCTTTTCCACCATAGGCTCGAAGAAATTATCGCACACAATCTCGGCAATACTCTGCCTGACATCATGCAGAAAACGTTCGGATATCTCTGCGTTTTCTATCGGCACACCGGCCATCGCAGGCAGATATCGAATCGGATCATATCCTCGCCGATTAATAAATTCTTTGCGAAAAACCGGTGACCAATTCTGGCTGCCGCACTCCCAGCTATCGGTATGGCTGCCCACCAGAACTTTCCCCATAAGCTCCTTGTGCCGATCCGCTGCCAGAGCAAACCACGATTCAACCTGGACATCTACAGCAGCAGGGTTAAACTTGTCAGCCTCGAGCCCGATACCTCCACCCGCAGGGCCATTCATCTTGCCAGTCGTCGTATAGCCGATACGATGAATCACCCAGCGATTCCCCGCCGGCGCTTTCCAGCAAAGATGCCCATCCTCATTTAGTTGGTCAGTCAAATCAATTATCTTATCCGCATCAACCGCTTCGCAGTCCGGCACCTGTTTTTTGGTTGTCGGCTTGCTGACTCGCCATGCGAAGCCCGCTTTGCCTCGCCAGTGATGAATTACAGGCTCCTCACTAACGATGACCTGACTCAAACCGACTCCCGGGTTTTTGGCGTGATCCAAATCTTCGGATGCTTTTTCGGAACCTGCGGGGTCGTAAATAAACCGAAAGATTTTTGCCTTTATCGCTTCGATAGCTGAGGTAGTTATCCTTATATCCTGCCAGCCATGTCTCGGCACAGGCAAACGTCCCAGGGACTGAAACTTTTTACCATCGTCGCTGACCTGTACTTCGAGACGCATCGCCTGGTAGGAACGCCGACTTGGAAAAACGGTTATCGATCTGCATGTTATTGGTTTGTCGAATTTGTATTGGAACCATCCAGGTCGGGGCAGCTCAATCCCTTTTCCATCTCCGGCTAAAAGCTCTTTAAAATCAAGCCCATCAAAACTGTTGGTCACTTTGACTTTGCTTCCCATAGAATTGGCTGCATTTTCAACAGGCTCGGGATACGCCAGCAATGCAATGTCACGGTAGTAGTTTTTTTTGTGTTTGGGTTTTTCGATTTTGCCGTCAAAAACCTCTCCTCCTTCCACGATGATTTTCGACCACGTCAATTCCTGCATGGATAGTTCAGGTATGATTTGCGGCGCTGCTGCTGTCGCCCATCCATCGCAGGCGTTAAGGCGAACCTTTAAATTTAACCGCTTAGCCTGACGGATCGCGTAGTCAACATGTTCCCACCACAAATCGGTCAAAGAGGGAACCGCCGGTTTTGTTAAGGCTTTACCTCCGCCTATAGAAAACAGATAAACTCCGCCGATGCCGTGGTCGGCCATTGCCTCCA
>JAGLTN010000150.1 GCA_023135255.1 Planctomycetota bacterium | reverse complement strand
ATTTCTTACCCTCAAAGGGTATAATAATTCATACCGACATTATACCAAAGATTCGTACATTTGCCAGACTTTGTCTTCATCTTTAACTATTAAAACTGAACACCCAACGGTACGCATTGCCCTTTCTGTCTCATCGTAGAACTCATCTCTTCTGCTTCTTATATGAGAAAGCTCACCGATAACAAGCAGATCAACCTCGTTTTCTTTAACAGCATTAACAACTTCCCTATGAACAGAACCCTTGCTTTGCCCCTGAATAATAGAAACTCCCTTTTTAACAGCAAGTTCTTTCACATAATTAAGATACCGCTCTGCGTCAGCTGCCATATCATGCTCATATTCGACCTGCTCATCTTTAAGAAATATACTTGCACGCAAAAGGTCTTCCATTGCCCTGGTATTAATAACATAGTGCGCAATAAGATCAGCACCTGTAAATGAAGCAAGGCATATTGCATACATAGCTGCAGTAACAGACTCTTCGGTTCCATCTATATAAACCATTATTTTGTTTATCGGCTTACCCACTATTTGTCTCCCATCTCTTGATTTATATTTCAAGTCTTTCTTTAACCAGTTTCATAAGCACGAACATATCTCTTTCACTTTCTTCAAGTCTGCCCTCGATATAATGAACAGTTTCCTTCAAATCCGGTATTGCTATTTTTTCAAGAGCATTAACTTTCCTGATAGTTTTTTTAACTTCATTGGCCAAACGCAGTACCGATATTTTGAGCTCTGAGAGCTTACCAAGCTGTTCCAGAACTTTTTTAAAACATTGTAACGAATTGTCGATCCAAAAGCTTGTTCCCATCGGACTATAGTACGGACTATGGTCTGTAAATTTTGTCTCAATAACAGGAAGATCTACACCCATAACCTTTCGGGATCTTATAGTAATATCGGCATCAATATTAACAGAGCCTATCACATATTGAACCTTGAGTTTACCCATATCAAAAATTGTTTCTTCCATGGATTTATAAGCTTTTTTCAGCATCTTCTCAACTCTGTCCTGAAAATCCACAGCCTGATCGACGATCCCTAAAAGCTCAATTATCAGAATATTCCTTTTCTGGTCAAGAAGTTCATAACCCTGTTGAGCAAAGTTAAGCTCACTTCTGAGCCTGAGCAAATTCGTTTTTGTTGGTGCACAATTAAGTTGCGTCATGATCTTTTGTCCGCTATTTACCGTAGTACTTTTCTATTTCCTCATCGCTGAGCCGGTGAAGCTCCTCAGCTGGTAGGCTCTTTAAAACTTCCCATCCGATATCGAGAGTCTGCTCGATACTGCGGTCTTCATATTTGCCCTGAGAAACAAATTTCTGCTCAAATTCTTTTCCAAACTCAAGATAGTCATGGTCCAAAGGCGTCAATTCCTCTTCACCAATAACCGATGCAAGATTGCGCACATCTTTAACATAGCTGTAAGCCGCAAAAAGCTGACTTGCAAGATGAGGATGGTCTTCCCTGGTCATACCCTCACCGATTCCGTCTTTCATCAATCGAGAAAGCGAAGGCAGCCCCGCTACAGGAGGATAGATCCCTCTACCATTCATCTCCCTTTCAAACACAATTTGCCCCTCGGTAATATACCCCGACAAGTCAGGCACCGGATGAGAGATATCATCATTTGGCATTGTCAAAATTGGAAGCGATGTGATAGAGCCTTTTCGCCCTTTTATCATCCCGGAACGTTCATACAATTCTGCAAGGTCGGAATACAGATACCCCGGATAACCTTTTCGAGATGGTATTTCGCCACGAATAGTTGATATTTCACGCAAGGACTCGCAATAATTCGTCATATCTGTCATAATGACCAGAACATGCATATCTTTATTAAACGCTAAATGTTCCGCAAGAGTAAGAGCTGTCCTTGGTGTGATTAATCGCTCAATTGAAGGAGCATCCGCAAGCGAAAGAAACAGTGCGACATTTTCGAGTACGCCGCTTTCCTCGAACGAGCTGATGAAAAAGCGGGCAACATCATGCTTAACACCCATCGCTGCAAAAACAACTGAAAATTCTTCCTGCGTTCCACGAATCTTTGCCTGTCTTGCGATCTGGGCGGCAAGTTCATTATGAGGAAGACCATTGCCCGAAAAAATAGGCAGTTTCTGACCTCG
>JAGLTN010000015.1 GCA_023135255.1 Planctomycetota bacterium | reverse complement strand
CCTGAGATTAAAAATTGTGTTTTCTACGGCAATGAGGCAAAAGATGGCGATGGCGGGGCTATATTTAATTATGATGAGTCTTCACCATTGATTATAAGTTGCACTTTCGCGGAAAACACGGTGGGTGCAAATTACGATGGTTTAGGAGTTTATAATTGTGATGACAGTACTTCTATTGTTAACAGCTGCATCTTCTGGAATGAATCAACTTCTGATCATCAAATAATTAATGATGGCAGTTCGGCTTCGGTTATCGGCTTTAGTGATGTTCAGGATTGCGGGGGCAGCGGAGTAGCTAATTGGGAGCCTGTTTTTGGCTTTGATGCAGGCGGCAATATTGACAGTGCCCCTGATTTCTACAACTACACAGATGTTAATGGTGCAGATAACAAGTTAGGAACAAGTGATGATGGGTTGTTGCCTATGTTTTATGGAGTTATTGATTCTGCTGATGGTTATAACGTAACTTTGAGGGATATCACTAATAATGAAAGAGTTGACGCTGTTAGCTTGGTAGATATGAGTGGTGGTCCTATAACTTATGCAGATATGGGAGCGTATGAGACATTTTATTACTTTTATGGTTTTGATTATGAACCTAATGTTGTTGTGATGTGTTTTATAAATGAATCAGATGGTGATGCTTATTCAGATAATTTTTTAGGTGAGGATTTGTATAATGCGGATATGAAGGAATATGTGGATATTTTAATGGATAATTCAAGTTATAAAATTGCATCTGGCTGTTTTGTGCCTGGTAACCCTGTTTATGCCGTCATACCGAATGCTTGTGAATTGCCTGATAACATTTATACTTCAACTTTTCCCAGAGACAATCCATCTCCATTGCAATCTGATTTTAAAAATGCGTTTAGGACAATTTGTGGTTATGGTCAGCCTGATGATATCATTATTGTTATCGATAATTCGGGTTCTATGACACCAGATACTCTTAATGTTGATGGTGCTTATGACAATTTTCTTGTTTGGTTAGGCGATGAATATACTACAACAAATATTTATCAGTATACTATAAAGAATCCATATATTGGAGGTAATTTTGATGGAACTAGTGGTACAGACTGTATAGAAAGATGGCTTGATGCTATAAATGAAGCATTGAAAAAGTTATCTTATATTAATTAGTTAAGAGATGTTTGATTTCAGGAAATAATTATAGGAGATTGAAATGGTTAAAATTGCAAAGAAAACGTTTCTAATGTTGTTGATTTTTAGTTCATTAGCTTATAGCAGGATAATAACAATTGAAGTGACAGGGACGGTTAATGAATTAACGTATAGAGGTGGACTGAGATTGGATAATTCAATCTCAATGGGATCTGTGATGAGTGGTAGTTGCAGTTATGATACGGAAGCAATATCGTTAGATGGTTATAATTATCCATTATTATCTATAACAATGATAGTTGGAGATTATATTTTCAAACATGATGCTTTTACAACCGATCTTGCCTATATCAGCATAGGTGGAGATAAAGTGTATGCTCCCAAAACCTGGGATGGAGTTTTTGATGGCAATGCATTGGATAACGGAGAAATTAAAACATTTGATGAAATTGAGTGGTCTAGGGCTTATTTTGAACTTTTTAATATTTATTCCACCTTACCCGAATGTCCATATCCAAACTATTTGCCCGAATCTATAGACCTTTCTTTGTTTAATGAACGAAAAGAATTTTCAGCTAATTTCCTTAAAGCTGATTCTTCCTCAGACATATCGAGTATATATTTTAAAGGAGAATTGACAAGTCTGACAGTTATTCCTGAGCCTTGCAGTTTGGTGTTGCTGGGGTTGGGGGCGATTGGCCTTTTGAGTAAGAGGAGATAGAATTAAGCGGTATGTGAACGGTGTTTGAAAGAAATAGATCCCTGCATGTTCGCGGGGATGACAAAAAAGGGGCAGGAAGTATGAATGCCGGAACAAGTTCGGCATGGTAACAAGGGGCAGGGATTTGAAGCGGCATGCGAATACGCAGGTTTGTTGATGCAGGGTGGTGAAACAGAATCGGGAAAAATTGTTCAGATTTTTTTTGACATACCACATATAGTGTTTAGAATACTATCGATTGCAGATATTGTGAGAAATTCGTTAGTTTAAGATAGGCAGGTTTGGCTTGTGATACCATTTATGGTAATAAATTTCCGCGAATAAATCCATAACTTCCTGTCTTTGAGTTATTTACCCGCGGATAAACGGAAAAATTCAATTGGGATCAGTATAGAACTGATAATAATTACTAAA
>JAGLTN010000149.1 GCA_023135255.1 Planctomycetota bacterium | reverse complement strand
GAAGTTACGCCTGATCCGTATTATCTTCTGCCTGACCCGGTAGAAACATTGAAGGCCGCTGAGATATTGGTTAAGGATGGCTTTGTTGTGCTTCCTTATATTAATGCTGACCCGGTGCTGGCGAAAAAGCTTGAGGATATCGGCACTGCTACGGTTATGCCTTTGGCGTCGCCTATAGGTTCTAATCGTGGAATTACTACAAAGGAGGCGATTGAAATTATCATAGAACAGTCTAATGTGCCGGTAGTTGTCGATGCTGGTTTGGGTGTGCCTTCACATGCAGCACAGGCGATGGAAATGGGTGCTGACGCAGTTCTGGTTAATACTGCGATTGCAACAGCGGCAGATCCGGTTGCGATGGCGAGGGCATTTAAGCTGGCAACCGAGGCAGGGCGGGTTGCAAAGCTTTCGGGTCCGGCAAAGGTGGGTGATAAAGCATCGGCTTCAAGTCCCCTGACGGGATTTTTAAGAGGTAGTGAAAATGGTCGGTGATGAAAAATATAATGGGCTATCGATTGCGGAACTATTAAAGCAAAAACAATTAGCAGGAAATGGTGACATTTGGCGTGCGAGAATTGACAGTGTTACTGAAGCTGATGTTGAAAAAGTATTGGCTATGCCGGCAGGGGTTTTCAGTCTGGAAAAGCTGATGGTTTTAATTTCCCCCGCTGCTAAAAAGTATCTTGAGCAAATGGCACAGGCGGCAAATCAATTGACTATTCAGCGGTTTGGCAGGGTGGTAAGAATGTATGCTCCGCTTTATGTTTCAAATTATTGCAATAACGGCTGTCGGTATTGCGGATTCAACAGAACCCATCATTACCAGAGATCAAGATTGACGATCGAGAAGGCGATGAAAGAAGGTGACGTGATAGCGTCGGAAGGGTTCCGCGATATTTTGCTGGTTAGCGGCGAAGACAGGGAATTTATTGATGTCGATTACCTGGTTGAGTTGACCAAAAAGCTAAGGGAAAAGTTCAGCTATATTGCAGTAGAGATATATCAGCTTGAAGCAGAAGAATATACAAGGCTTTTTAAGGCTGGTGTCGAAGGTGTCACTATCTATCAGGAAACCTACGACAGGCAGCAATACGAACACTGGCACCCGGCCGGCCTAAAGGCTGATTATGATAGAAGGCTGATCGCTGCTGATAGTGTTTGTTCTGCGGGGATGAGGGAGATAGGTCTTGGGGTGCTTTTGGGGCTCGGGGATTGGCGGATCGAAGCGCTGGCGATGGGGCTTCACGCTAATTATCTGATGAAAAGGTACTGGAAAAGTCATGTCTCGTTTTCATTTCCAAGGATAAGACCTGCAACCGAAGTTGAGAGATCGCAGTTTGAATACCTGATGTCAGATGATGACCTTGTACAGATGGTGGTCGCACTTCGGCTTTGCTTTGCCGATGCAGGTGAAGTTATCTCTACCAGGGAAAGTGCACTTTTTAGAGACAACCTTATAAAGATAGGCATAACAAAAATAAGCGCCGGCAGCAAAACCA
>JAGLTN010000148.1 GCA_023135255.1 Planctomycetota bacterium | reverse complement strand
CAAAGTTGTCCAAAAGTAGTTGAATTTCACACCCCTATTTTTAATAAATATCAGTATTATTAAAAATTTCCCCCTGCCCGCTTGCATAGTGATAGAAATTCTGTTCCCGTGATATTTAGTAATATAATTTTGTATCAACGGAGTATCAAATATGAGCAGAAAAGGAAGACCACCTAAATTTGTTAATGACCCCAATGGTCGTCCAATAGTAGGACTGTCCTACTCTAAATCAAGTAACAGATATTATGCAACTTATTCAAAACCAAGGAAGTGGTTCGCTATTGAGTTCAAAGAATCACTTTTTAAGTTCCAAAAGTATTTATCAAAGCAGAAAGAGGATGAAGCAGTAGTTGAGATATATGTGCCTCAAACTACTCCTACATATCAAAAAACAGGAGAAATTGATTGGGTAGATATACCAGATGAACCAGTAGTTATTCCAGCAGCATATGAAGGAGATATAACATCAATACCAGAGATTCTTCTACTTCAGAAAGCCAGAGAAATAATCCTAAGTGACCCTATAGCAGCAGCAACAAAGTTTGGAATACCAGAATTATCAAGATTAGATGACCTGCCTCGATTAGAAAAACCACTTACCCTAAAATCTATATTTAATTTTTATATTGAGCGTAGAAACCCTTCTAAAGATGAGACAAGAAAAGCAGAATCATTTTTTAAAGAGTTTATGAAATCAGTTGGAGTTAAAACTATTCGAGAAGTAACCTGCGATATGGTTCATGATTATAAGGATAAATACTGGAACGAGTATAAAGAGAGGGGTTTATCATATCATTGGCTCAGAGGCAGATTTACTAAAGTGAAAACAGTTCTTAACTATTCCAAAAAGAATGGCAGGACTAATAAGAGGGAGCTTTCAAGGGTTCTTGATTGGTGTAAATGTCTAAGTGTTCCTGCTGATGATGCAACTGAACAGGCTCAGCCAATCGAAAGAGAAGATGTTCATAAATTATTTGAAGTTGCTAATTTAAAAATGAAGACAATTATGCTTTTTGGTCTTAACTGTGGTTATTATGCCAAAGATATCCATGATTTGAAAAAAACTATGATCAAGCATAAAAAGGGGCTCAACTATATTGTTTTTCCAAGGGAGAAAAATAAGCATATGAGAGTTAATGTTCTTTGGGATGAGACTAAGGAAGCTCTTGATGAGTATATGGCTAAGAATCCTAATGATTTGGATTATGTTTTTACTTCTCAGTATGGAACCCTTATGGATCCACATGATGTTCAACGATGCTTTGGCAGATTGAGAAAAAAGGCTGGAGTATTAAGTGATGTGAAATTTAATAATTTCAGAGATGGAGCGGCTACTGCTTTATTCGGCAAGGTTAATTCTGATATGTTAAAAGTTACTATTGGTCATAGAATAAAAGGCGAGAAGAGTAAATACATTTCAGTAAAACCAGAGCAAGTATCTGATTGTGCAAAATATATATGGCAAGAGTATTTTGGGTAGGGGTGTTATTAATCTACCTGGCGTCACTGGTGCTTGCTGGTACGTTTTTCTTTATTATAAGGACAGTTAGGGTAGTAATTATGAGATAAATGGCTGATGAGGCTTGCTAAAGTATTTCTTGATAGTTATAATTATTAATATTATCTTATAGTTTTCTTGTTGTAAGTATGGATTTAAGAAAATGAGGTAGAATTCACATGTCGAACGAAATAATCAAGTTGCTAAATAACCAGAAATTGCGTGATACGGTAGTTAAAACAATAACTGAGGTATATAGTTATGCTGGCACACTATATGATAATCCAACTGAAGACATGGCAGATGTAACAGAAAGTAGCTTATGGTATGAAGCCTGGTGGCGAGCTGAAATATATGGCGAAATGGAGAGAATAAATACAGCATTTGAGAAATATGTCTCTAATAAAATGGAAAAACCCTATTGTATTGAACCAGGAGAAATACTTGCTAAGTTCTATGAGATAGCTTGTCCAGGAAGCAGTGGCTGTCCAGAGTTAGAATCTATCAATTTTGATGACTTGTACTCAATTTTCGTCCATAATATTAATCTGAACCTGTTATCTTATAAGGTGTCATCTCCTTTCACTATTTATGAGATGGAATTTGATAAAGACAAGGATTCTTTTGATGATTTTTCTCAGGGCTTAGCAATTGGCTTAGCGGGGTTTGAGGCAGCCCATCAAATTCTTGAAAAAAGAAGAGAATGTAGCAATGAAGACAAGAATCTGCTGTGGCGACACAACAATATGGAGGTTTGTTTTTCAGAAAAAACAACTACTGGGAACCAGCCTCATGATAGAAAAACAAACTTGAATGCCATTGTTCAGGGCAATTTGAGCAACAAAGTTTGCCAGAAAATGGAAACAATGGTCAGTAAAGTATTGCAAACGGCTACAAAGTCTCTTGCATTGATGAATAAAGATATGGACAAAAGAGTTCTTCTTGAAAACAAAGTTACCCTTGAACAATACCTAAATGCTTATCTTATGGAATCTACCAAAAAAGATTCTTTTGGAAAGCGTATCCACAATGCTGTTCACCTTCTTGTTGAATCAGATTTACAAACAAATAATTCTATTGCTATTGCTTTGTCTATTACCTCTATTGAAGCCTTGCTTGGCGAAAAGGGTGAGAGTATTTCTGAGAAATTATCGACACATGTTGCGACTCTCTTGGAACCAAAGCTTAAATTCAGGAGCGAAGCTAAGAAGTTCATGAAAAATATATACAATGAACGTTCACGGACATTGCATGGCTCGGAACTTAAAAGTGAAGATTTTTGCAGAGAACAAGCAAGGCATTTAGCTGCCGCAGTTCTCTCAAGTGTATTATTACGAAGAAATTTCAAGAAACGTTTCGGTGAAAAGGCAGAGACTCCCAATGATTTACTTTCTGACCTTAGCAATTCATGCTTCAAAACCGGGCTCCCTGATGGAATATTGGAATATAATGTTTGTGGTTTTTGGCGAAATAAAAAGTAATTGAAACTTGTTAACCTATCTCGTTTACTCGAAATTCATTATTAACTGCGTATGCTTCTTTACTTATAATTGTTCTCATCTAATTGTCTTTTTAATCCTCATCTTCATCGTCATAAATACCCATAATAAGGTCATCTTCAAAATCTTCATCAGTATGTTCATCATTTGGGGGAGTATTATTCTTTTTGGGCAAAATTAAAACAAGAACCATGATTATGAATAATATTAGTATTGTAATTTTCATTATTTCCTCAATATGGAATAATTATAACTCTTAAAATTTATCCTGTCTTGCCTAAAAAATCGAACTTGCTTATTTTTAAGTATTAATTTAACGTTTTCTATATGTGGATTTTGCGATATTAGGGAAGTAATCTGAGATTTGATATGTGGAGAGAAATATGAAAATTGAATTTCATACAAGAACAATGGTTTTAGGAGCTATATTACTTATAGCAACTGTAGTTCTGATTGGTTCTAAAGAACGTAAATTACTTGACTTAATATTCAAATAACGTAAGATGCATATCGAGATATAAATACAAGAAATATTGTTTAGGGCTGAATAAATAAGATTTTTTCCCGTGTTTTAATATGAAGGAGAATGAAAATGAAAATTAGTAGATCAACTGGATATGCCCTGCTGGCTGTAGGGTATATGGGCAAAAATGCCGATAAGAAAATTATCCTATCTAATGAAATTTCCAAGGAATACAACATTCCGCTGGAATACCTGCTCAAAATACTGCAGCAACTGGTAAGGGCCAATATCCTCAGAAGCAAAAGAGGTCCAAGAGGTGGTTTTTCACTGGTTAAGCCTGTCAGTAAGATCAATATGATGGAAGTTATCGAGGCAGTAGATGGGCCGATGAACAATCAGCTCAACCTTGAAGAGCAGATTCCTGACAAGAAATTCACTGACAAGATTGAAGCAGTTTACGGCAAAGCCATTACTCAGTTTCAGGCTGTATTTGAAAAAACTAAATTCAATACTTTGATTAGTTAAGTTTGAAAAATAAAGATAGTTGCTATTTATTAAACTTCTTTGTTTTTTTAATGAGGAATTGTCCTTAGTTTCATAGATTAAGAGTCACCGGTGCTTACTGGTGACTCTTTCCCTATATAATCCATAGTTAGGGTAGTAATTGAGAGAAAAATGACTGGTAAGGGACTGGTGTATTAAAAATTAGTTGTTGTAAAAAAGGGTTATTTGATTTCTGCATAAGTTTTAGAGTTATTATTTTATCAAAGTGTAATTCTTGACATCTTATATTACATGTAGTAATATTCACTGATAACTTAGGATTGAGGAATAATATGACAGGATATATTACAAAAGATATTTTTCTGAATACCTTTACCTGCCCAACATTGGGCTGGAAGATTTACCATGATCCTTCTACAGAGCCTTTATCGCTTCATGATAAGTTTATCATTGAAGAAGGCATTCAGATTGGCAGACGAGCCAGAACTCTCTATCCTCAAGGCATATTAGTCAGCGGTGAAAATATATCAGCTGCTAAGACTACTGCTGAACTACTCAAAGACCAAAACTGTTCCGTCATATTTGAAGCTACTTTCATTACAGACAGCTTTATTGCTAAGGCAGATATTTTGCTACGCCAGGATAATGGCTGGAAAGTAGTTGAGGTAAAATCTGCTACCAATAAGAAAACTGAACTTGTTGAGGATCTTGCATATACAACTTTGGTTGCTAAAAAAGCAGGTCTTAAGGTTTCTTCTTGTTCGCTTATGCTTGTTTCTAAAGATTATAGGCTGGGAATGAATGATGAAAAACTTTTTGAGGAAGTTGATTGTAAAGATGAAGTGTTCAAAGTTGTAACTGAATTTGAAAAGCTGGGTCCTGCGGTAGTTGCTCTATTGCGATCCAATTCTATGCCTAATAAGAGCTTAGAATCAATCTGCAAGGGATGTGACTTGTTTAAGCAATGTTGGGGCGATAGTGATAACCATATCTTTGATTTGCCTCGACTTCATCATACGAAGTTTTGTCAGTTGAGGGACTTGAAAGTATCAAGGATTGAAGATATCCCCGATAGTTTTGAATTAACAGACACTCAACAGAAGGTAAGGCAAGCAGTCTTATCTGGTAAAGCTGTGATTGATAAGCAGGGATTAAAACAAGCTTTGGAGAAAATAGTTTATCCTGCCTATTATCTTGACTTTGAAACTGTCATGACAGCAATCCCTCTTTATCCTAACATTGCTCCTTATACCCAGATTCCCACACAATATTCTATTCATAAGTATTCTGCTCCTGGAAAAAATGAAGAGCATTTTGAATATCTTGCTGATCCAAGTGGGGACTGCAGGAGAGAGCTTGCTGAGAATCTTATTAGAGACTGTGGAAATAAGGGGACAATCTTTTCGTATAGTCCTTTTGAGAAGACAGTGATTAATGGGCTTGGAAAGTTGTTTCCTGACTTAGCTGAGGATTTGAAAAAGCTGGTAGGTCGATTGGAAGACCTCTGCAAGATAATATCCAGTTATTATTATGACCCTCTGTTTCATGGGAGTTTTAGCATTAAGAAGGTTTTGCCTGTGATGATTACTGATCCTGAGCTGAATTACGATGATATGTCAGTAGGTAATGGTAGTGATGCCATAGCTGTTTTTGCAGGGATGGCGATGGGAGAATATGACAAGCAAGAGTGTGAGCAGATTAGAAGGGATTTGCTGGCATATTGTCGAGTCGATACTCTTGCGATGGTGAAGTTATACGAAGAGTTGAAAGATTAAATAAAAGGGAATTACGATGGATAAATTCAACCTTATTAGAGAAATTCGAGAATTAAAAAATCAACTATCGTATTCAAAAAACATGGGGTTCTTTTTGGGAGCGGGAAGTTCCTGTGCTCTCGGCATTCCTGATATCAAGAACATTTTCGAGGTGATATAAAGAGACTGAATAATAAAACTTTATAGTTTAAAAAGGTGTTCATAATGCGTATTTGTCATATTGAGATAAAACATTTCCGTGGAATTCAGTTCGCTAATTTCCAGATAGATGAGCCTTTAGTTTGTCTAGTAGGAGCAGGAGATTCTTCAAAATCCACTATCCTTGATGCAATAGAATATACTCTTTCGCCCAATTGGTTTATCCCTATTGAC
>JAGLTN010000147.1 GCA_023135255.1 Planctomycetota bacterium | reverse complement strand
TACGGACCTTTCTTCGGTAACAGCCGAATTTGATGAGGTTGTTTATAAACCGGCAGAGGGTAGCTGGAATGTAAGACCTGCAGGGCCGCCGGCACTTTGGGATCCGAACGAAATGAAAGATATATTGTTCTGGCCTGAAGGAAAGAATATCGTCGATGGTTATGATATCGATGTTTATGAAAATAATGCGTTCTGGCCTGCACAGGAAGTTGAGCTTATTGGTACCGGTGCTCTTCGTAAGTGGAAAATGGTTCAAATCGCGGTTCCTCTGCTTAGATATAATCCTGTCTCTGGTGAGCTTTTGAGACTTGCGATGGCTGATATTACAATTGATTTCAATAAGGTATCTTTGCAGTCGCTAAATGCGAATGTTTACAGCAAGGCAGATATTACAGGTTATGACAGAGCTCGTGATATGACCGTTAACTTTGACCAGTTTGTTGACAACTATGATGTTGTTGCAATGAATACAGCCTCTGCTAATTCTGGTGACGCAGAAGGTCTGGCGTATGTGATAATGACAACAAATTATATCGCAGACAATAGTACTATGATAGATGCTTTTGTCGCTCACAAACAAGCTCTGGGATACGATGTCAATGTTGTTACAGAAGATGACTTTGATGACGGCGACTCAGAGACGAAAAGAACTCTGGACATGAAAAACTGGTTGATCAGCTTCCAGAATAGTGCCCCGGATGTTCTGGAATACGTATTGTTCGTTGGTGATCCATATCCAGACGGTGGCCAAATTCCCATGTATAACAACAGTAATGCAACAGACCTTTACTATGCTGAGCTGGATACATATTCCAGACCTTTCATTGCGGATGTACTGGTTGGGCGAATCCCCTATTATGGATGTATGGCCGACCTTGATCTGATCTTTGTTAAGACAATTGAATATGAAAACCAGTTTTCCAATACACTCGGATGGCGTAAGAACAACCTTATTATGATGAAGCCTTTAAATGAGTATACTAATCCTTCTGGTGGTACGATAGGTGGAACGAGCTGGTGGCTTGGTGAGCAGGTTAAAGATGAGATACTTGTGCCTAATAATAGGGATTACCATAGAATTTATGATGTTAATGTTTCGACAGACTATTACAATATTATGCCGATACCGGAGACTTTCCCTTGCAGTGACTACACGGTAGCTGATACATGGTCTGAGGGCAAATTCGGCTTGGCAATGTTCACTACCCATGGTGGGCCAACTTCCGCTGGTGGTATAATCAATCTTGCGTTAATGCCGGATTATCATGATACTTATCCGAGTTTCCTTGTTAAGTGTTCATGTTCAACCACGGACCCGAAAAACAGGCGTAACCTGGGTTTTGAGTTTTTAAAGAATCAGTCGGTGACGGTTGTCGGTTCGACTACACCTTCTTACTATACTCCTTCAAGGACTGATTTTGATCAGACTGATGGTTATTGCCTGTCGCAGAACTATCAGTATGTTAAGAGAGTGGTTGCTCAGGGTATGACTGCCGGTGAAGGTTTGTACAGCTTAAAAGCCGCACAGACCAGCAATACCAACATATATAAGTTTAACCTCTATGGAGATCCATCGTTAAGGCTGCTTGCTCCTGGGCCTGCTGATTTTGACGGCAACGGGATATATGATTTCAGAGATTTACAGTTGTTGAGTGACGAATGGCTCGAAGAGAGAAACTAATAGTAGATCAGCTTTAAAGTTATTTGGGCCTGTATAATTATTGCAGGCCCTTTTTTATAAATTTTAAGGAGGATACTGTGATAGGATGCTGTTTTTATCGCAAAGAGAGTAAGTTTTCGTTAATTCAAATTATACTTGTGTTGTTGTTTGGTTCAATTGCTATTGGAGGCGAACTTGACCCCAACCTTGTAGGCTGGTGGAAGTTTGACGAAGGGGCAGGTGATGTGGCTTATGATTCCAGCGGACATGGCAATCATTGCACAATACTGGTAAACGAAGGTGCATCTTCTGATCCTAATTACACTACGATAAACAATTTTACTACTGGTGTTTCAGGGACAGCTTTGCAGCTTGATGGTGTTTGGCACACAGCTTATATCCCTCACGATGATATACTCAAACCTGCTAAAGAGATGACTATAAGTATTTGGCTTAAAACAGATACTCTTGAACAGAGTTGTCATATTTATGGAAAGGGTGACGGGGGCGGTTACGGGGCATCAGTTAATCAGATATCTATTGAAGGCAGTCCTGGTGATTTTGATTTTAGATTTACACTTAATGCAGGCGGTACAAGGCAAAGATTAGATGCTCCGATCACGCAGGCCCAGTTTGCCGATGATCAATGGCATTTATATACATGCAGCTATGACGGCAATGATATGAAGATATATAAAGATGCTGTTATAATAGCTCAGTTGAATTGTCCCGGCGAGATCGGGGTCTGTGATAGTCAAAATGCATATCTCGGTTCGTTAGGTAATTACTGTCCAACTGATAATCCGGGTGTGGTTCATTACAATGGATTGATGGATGACTTGCGGATTTATAACAGAGCGTTGAATCAGCAGGAAATCCTGGAGATGGCAGGGGTGATTGACGGAGCAACGAACCCTGTCCCGGCTAATGGTGAAAAGTCTGTCAGTATTGATGCCGTTTTGAAATGGTCCGGCAGTGGCGTGGCAGCCAGTTTTGATATTTATATGGGAACTGATGCCCAGGCTGTTGAAGATGCTGATATTTTAAGCGATGAATTTATGTCCAATCAAACAGCTGATATTAACAGCTTTGATCCTAGTGGGCTTAACACGGGGACAATTTATTACTGGCGTGTCGATGAGGTCAATGATGCTAATGTCACTATGGGGCAGGTCTGGAATTTTGAAACCCTTGGCGATGTTGATCCCAACCTTATCGGCTGGTGGAAATTCGATGAACAGTCAGGCAATACAGCTTATGATTCCAGCGGCAATAATAATCACGCAACTATAGCGGGTAACCCTTTAAACCAGGCTGGTGTTATAGACAATGCTGTGGTGTTTTTCGGGACAGATGAATATGCCCAGGTTGCTAATGAAGCTGATTTTGATGTGACAGGTAATATCACTTTATCTGCGTGGATAAAGGTGGCTGAATATGATACTTCGTCAATGTATATTATTTCAAAATCGGATTCGTATAATATTTTTAAGGATATGGATTCAGATGTTTTGACGTTTTTATGCAACGGTACGGGTAGGCCTGTAACCGGTACTACAGATATTGTTGACGGCCAATGGCACCATGTTGCGGGTGTTTACGACGGGGTTAATAAGTATATCTATGTTGATGGTCAGCTTGACGGCTACAGAGCTTCTTCTGGTGCGATTATAACCAATGACAATCCGCTTTATATAGGTTCTGATGCTGTTTGGCCTGATAATGAGTTTAACGGATTAATTGATGATACGAGGATATACGACAAAGCGTTGACTGCTTCTGATGTGATGGCGCTGGCGGGAGTGCGTTTTTCCTTTGCCTATGATCCTGATCCAGCAGATGGGATGCAGTTTGTCCCTATTAACGAGACATTGAGTTGGCAGGCGGGTAATTATGCTGCCAGTCATGATGTTTATTTTGGAACTGACTACCTGGCGGTTAAAGATGCAAATACTTCGAGTGCTGAATATATGGGCAATCAAGCGGCAAATAGTTATCCTGCCACTCTCGAATTAAATACCACATATTACTGGCGGGTTGATGAAGTTAATGATACTGAAATATATACTGGTAATCTCTGGAGTTTCACAACGACAGATGAATTACCAGACCCAGACCTTACTGCCTGTTGGAAGTTTAGTACAGGTTATGGCTATACAGCCTACGATACCAGCGGCAATGAAAATCATGCGCAAATTGGTCCTAATGTTGAATGGACTTCGACCAGGATTGGCACAGCGATTGATATAAGCTGGGGAACTGAAAACTGTGTGAAGATAGAAGATAAACCCGCATTTGATATTACCGATGAAATAACTGTTGCGACATGGTTCTGGAAAAATGGCTGGGGCAGATGGGACAGCGGCGAAGCTATAATCAGCAAAGGCGATACTGCCTGGAAACTGTATCGTAATGGTGGTTGGTTGGCGCCTGATTCGGTAAAATTCCATATTGAAGGTGTTGGAGATGTTTTAACTGCTGCTGATACTGCATTGGCAGACGCAAAATGGCATCATATAGCATGTGTTTATGACGGCTCTGTGATCAAGATTTACGTCGATGGTCAGCTGGATAATTCAACTTCCGCATCAGGGGCAATTGCTGTAAATAGTGAGCCTGTAATGATCGGTAATGATCCCGTTTCACTTAAGGACAGTTCCGGTGCATTTTTTAAAGATACAAGGATATATAGCAGGGCATTGAATGCCGCTGAGGTGGATGCAATTGCCACACCTGTTTATGCTAACAGACCTCATCCGACAGATAAAGCAGGTACTGTTGCCGATGCCAATGTCACTTTAAGCTGGTGCACGGGCAAAGGCTGTAATAGTCAGAATCTGTATTTCAGCAGTGACTATTACAGCGCCTATAACAGCCAGGTTGGTTACGATGCGTTTGTAGCAGCTTTGGCGGTTGACAGCAACAGCTATTCTGTTACTGACCTGCAAAAGGGCAGGTATTATTATTGGCGAGTTGACCAGATCGATGGTGACAAGGTTTGGAAAGGCAATGTCTGGAGTTTTTATGTGCCTCTGTGTGACAGCGGAGACATGGTGGAAGATATCGACAGGGATTGCGTTGTTAATCTTTCAGACTTTGCTGTTATGGCGGATAGCTGGACCGAAGTTGACGCTAATACTGCAATGATGGCAGTTTCATTCCAATGCACAAGTCAGGCAGATGATACATATATAAGGTTGTCGCTTGACGGAATATCTGTCGGGTTAAGTGTCGATGATGACGGGTTTACAGCTTTTGAAACGGGTGGTGACGTTCAGTGGTTGAGTGTTTCAGGTGAACCTGCGATACCGTATAAGAGGGCGACTGTATTGCTGCCGGCCGATGTTGATATGTCAACGGTCAAAGCTGAATTTGTTGAGGTTGTCTATAAGAGAGCTGAAGGTACTTGGCAGGTTAAACCCACTGAGCCTTTGGTTGCACGGATTGGTGATAAAGAGATTGTTGATTGGCCTGAGGGTAAAACGATCGTTGATGGCAAAGATATTGCGATTTATGAAAAAAATGAACTTTGGCCTGCATTGGAAGTTAAGATTATCGATAAGGGACAGCTCCGTAAGTACAAACTCGCTACCGTAGCGGTTCCACTTGTTCGCTTCAATCCTGTAACGGGCAAACTTGTAAGGCTTGCAATGGCTGATATCAAGGTGACATATTCGACTGGGGTTCAGACGCAGTCTGCGTTGATGAGTAAAGCAGATAAGACTGGGCGGTCATTGGTTGAGGATATTACGGTTAACTTTGAACAGATGGCAGCGAGCTATGGCGACTCTATGGAGGCAAGTGACTGTGGCGGCGGGCCTTTGCCAGGCTATATAATTATGACTAATAATTATGTTCTTCAAAATTCTAATGAGCTTGCTAATTTCGTTGCTCATAAACAGGCAAGAGGTTTTGAGGTAACGGTTGTTACTGAGGATGATTGGGGCGGCGGCTCAGGTGTTACAGCTGCGGAAAATATGCGCGCCTGGCTCATTGATAACTGGGCTGATGATGGTCTGGCTGATTATCTGCTGATAATAGGAAACCCCGATCTTGGTAGTGATGTGCCTATGCTAAAATTAGAGTATTCATCGTATGACCCACCTGCTGATTATTTTTTTGCGGATTTGACAGGCAACTGGGATCTGGATGGTGATGGTATTTACGGAGAATCTCCACAGGACTTCGGCGAAGGTGGTGTTGACCGAAACTGGGAACTGCTTGTGGGCAGAATACCATTTTATGGTGTAATCGCAGACCTTGATTATATTCTTGCTAAGACGATCGATTATGAGTGTCAGTTTGCAAATCAATCTCAATGGCGAAAAAGCGGGCTTTTGACAATGGCAGCGGATCCCGATTACAGATACGAATTAGGTGAAGCATTAAAATATAATATACTCGATCCTGCTGGTTGGCTCAGCCATCGAATTTATAAACAAGAATTTGGTCTTGAAAATATCGCGGAAACCATTCCTACCAGCGAATACACTACAACGGATGTCTGGTCAGCAGGTAAGTACGGCTTTGCTGTGTGGTGGACACACGGTGCTGATACCAGTGCTGCTGGTATTATAAATCTGCCACTGATGGAAAGAATGAATGACCGGTACCCATCGTTTACCTTTGCCGCTACTTGCAGTAATGCCCATCCTGAAAACAGAAGAAACATAAGTTATTCATTGCTGCTTAATGGCGGAATTGCAAATGTTGGCGCAACGAGAGTTTCCTGGCGGTCAGGTACTCAATTTGAAGGTAGCGGTAATAATGCAGGTATGGCATATGAGTATATTGAAAGGCTGGTAGAAGAAGCAATGACCGCGGGGATGGCGTTTTATGAGATGAAGCGAACTGTTTCGTTTTATTGGGGTAATCTGACAACGTTTAACCTTTATGGCGACCCATCGCTTAGACTTAGCCCGCCTCAGTTGGGCGACTTAAACAACGATGGTTAGTTCGATATGCAGGATATGGCAATATTGTCAAGCCAATGGCTTGAAGACAGAAACTGATAATAGATTAATTTTAGAGTTATTTGGGCCTGTATAATTATTGCAGGCCCTTTTTATGCGCCGGGCACAGCACATAGCCTATAGGGCGAATTTGGATTTAAAGGCATAAGTTCCGGAGCCGACATTGAAAATCACTTTGCCCTCTGTTACTTCGACTAAACCAGCAGTGCGGAATATTTCTTGTTAGCGGAAAAACAGGATTCCATAAATAACCTCCTTATCGGTTTCGCAATAGTTTACTATTTCTAAAAATAAAAAACGTACAACAGAGCATATCAGGCAAAAAAAAACAAGGCAACAACTTTTTCAAGCTATTGCCTTACATAAATTTATATCAATACGCCCGAGAGGATTCGAACCTCTAACCTTCGGTTCCGTAGACCGATGAATCGTGGGTTCTTGAGCCGGAATCGAGGGGCTTAGCGCATAACTTAGTGCATTTTGAACTTTGATGCAAACGGAAAAACTAATTAGCGTTTTCTGCGAAGCATTACCGCACCCAAGCCGAGCAGTAAAAGCGTGGCGGGTTCAGGGACGGAGGCGACACGAAAACCTACAACGCCACTCACGCCGCCCGGGGGGTCGCCGATTCGGGTGGTGGACGACCTCAGATAGTTAACGCCGTAGTAGTCGTACGAGCCACCGCGAATGCCGCGAAAGATGCCAACCATCGTTTCGTTCCACTCCCAGACATTGCC
>JAGLTN010000146.1 GCA_023135255.1 Planctomycetota bacterium | reverse complement strand
TATGTTGTTATTCGTGGCTCGAAAAAAGCCTGATATACCCTTAAGGGTAGTAAATGTCCGCTAATAAATCCGTAACTTGTTATTTTTAAGGTATTTACCCGCAGATAAATGGTAAAATTTAATTGGGATCAGTATAGTTAGGGTTGCGAATAGTAGTTATTAGAAGATAGTGTTGCATTTTGTTGGGTTAGTTGCTATAATCCAACGCTATTGTAATTTGTTGAACAGAGTTTTTCGGGCAGACCGGCTTGTAACCGGCCTGCCTGTTGTGTGTAAAAAAAGAATTTTTAGGAGTATTTATTATGGGTTGTAATTTGGCGATTGCCGGGGTTACCGGTGCGGTTGGTCAGGAGTTTTTAAGAATCCTTGAGCAAAGAGATTTTCCATTTGATTCGTTGAAGATGCTTGCAAGCAGCAGGTCCGCGGGTAAGAAGATCGAATTCAAAGGCAAGACATATACAGTTGAAGAGATGACCAAGGATAGTTTCAAGGGCGTTGACATCGCGTTATTCAGTGCAGGCGGATCTCAGAGTAAAAAGTTTGGTCCTTCGGCTGCGGCAGCTGGTGCGGTTGTTGTCGATAATTCGTCAGCTTTCAGGATGGATGCAGGAACGCCTTTGGTTATTCCTGAGATCAATCCGGAAAAAATCTCAGAGCATAAGGGTATTATTGCTAATCCGAACTGTTCGACGATTATTGGAATTGTTCCGATCTGGCCTTTACATAAGGCTAATCCTGTAAAGAGGATGGTCGTTAGTACTTATCAGGCAGCCAGTGGTGCGGGGCAACCTGCAATGGATGAGTTGGCGGTGCAGGCTCAGGAAATCCTTGACGGCAAAGAGCCTACATGTAATGTGTTCCCGTATCAGATAGCGTTCAATGTTTTCTGTCATAACTCACCTCTTAAGGCTAATGGCTACAATGAGGAAGAGATGAAGATGGTTAATGAGACGAGGAAGATATTTGATTGTGCCGATATCGCTATTACTTGTACTTGTGTTCGTATTCCGGTTATGAGAGCGCATTGCGAATCTATCAACATTGAATTTACCGATCCTATTACTCCGGAGCAGGTCAGGGATCTGCTTAGTACGGCTCCTGGCGTTTCGCTTATTGATGACAGGGAAAATAACAGGTTCCCGATGCCGATCGATGCGACAGGTAAGGATGATATTTTTGTCGGCAGGATTCGTCAGGATGAATCTATTGCGGACAACAGGGGTATTAACCTTTGGGTTGCCGGTGACCAGATACGCAAAGGGGCTGCACTGAATGCTGTTCAGATAGCGGAGAAGCTTTTATAATTTACCCTTAAGGGTAGTTAGATGTCCGCGGATAAACTGGACACGAAGGGCCGCGATAGCTAAAATTCAATTGGGATCAGTGTACCCTTGAAGGGTAAGAAATGTTCGCGAATAAATCCATAACTTCTTATCTTT
>JAGLTN010000145.1 GCA_023135255.1 Planctomycetota bacterium | reverse complement strand
TTTTTATGTTTATATTCACAAGGATAAGCAAACAGGTATTCCATTTTATGTAGGCAAAGGAAGAGGCAAAAGAGCTCACTCAAAAAACAGAAGTGGAGACTGGCATAAAAAAATTGAGAGTTTGCCTGATGGATATGAGGTTGTGATTATTAAAAGTAAGATATCAGAAACAGAAGCATATGAACTTGAAAATGAATTGATAGAAAAATATGGTAATGTATATGACAATTCAGGGAGCTTGGTTAATCGGCTTCCGGGAGGTGATGTTCTTTATGGTGAAGGATTAAGTTTCAATATTCAGTTACCTGCTGAATTTGCAAAGTTCTGTGAGTATGAGAGTGATTTTAAGGATTTGAACGAAAAACAACAAAAAGATTTTATTAATTCTATTGAGCCAAAAATTAAGGAACTATCAGAATGTTACATAATGATTCTTAAAAAACAAGACGATGAAGAAATGACGTTATTACAAAATTCAGTCGATAATTTTTTGATTGATGTTCCTAAAGCTATTAAAAAATATAATTCTGAAAAAATATCATTTAGAGAATTTGCTTCTTATTTTGAGAATTATATTGAGGATATCGAATCAGATTTAGAAAAAGTTGCTGAAGAACCACAGAGAGAAGATGTAATCCATTTAGCAAAAAGCCTATATGATTTCTTCAATCCAAAACTCAATTATCTTCACAATGAATGAAATAAACCACAGAACTTAAAATTTACTACTTCATTTCCATTTTTCCCAATGTAACTATAGGTGCATACGTTCGATTTAGACCCCATTTTTTTAGATATTTAAAAGCAGTAAAATTAGCACCCCTTTTTTTATCTACTTGGTTTTGGTGGAGGATTTGCTTATAATCTCCTTGTTTTATTCAATGAATTTTAAGGATAATTTGTATGGCTATGAATCAGGAATTTGACAGGGCGGTTGAGTTAGTAAATAAATCTGAGAATATATTGATCACTACGCATACCAGGCCTGACGGCGATGCCTGCGGGGCAGTGGTGGCATTGGTCAGGGCATTGACTAAAGCGGGGAAAAATGTCAAGCCTGTATTTCTTTCGGGAATCCCTGACTGGTATATGGTTTTGTTTGATTGCCCGCTGGCGATTTTGGGTGAAGATGTTTCTTTAGAAGAACTAAAACAGGGCAAATTTATAGACCCCGATTTGATTATTATCGTTGATACCAACAGCAATAATCAGTTGCCAGGCTTTAGCGAATATCTTAAAGCAAACACCGAGCCCGTGTTAGTGATGGATCATCACGTTACAAATGATGGCTTGGGAGATGTTGAGATTAAAGACACCTCAGCAGCGGCAGCGGGGCAGATAGTTTTTGATTTACTGCGCTACTGTAAATATGAAATAGATATTGAGATCGCAAGGGCATTGTTTGTCGCGATCGTAACTGACACCGGTTGGCTTCGGTTCAGTAATGTTGACAGCAAGGTGCTTACCGATTGCAGCGAGTTAGTAAAACTGGGCGCAGAGCCTGCGAAAATATACCACGATCTTTACCAGTGTTTTTCTATTGAACGTTTTAATCTGATGACGCTAATGCTTAATACTGTGGAGCTTCATTTTGACGGCAGATATGCAACGCAGTATTTAAAGCAGCAGGACTTTAAGAACACCGGCGCTGATTATAAAGATACTGAGACCTTTATAGACCAATGTCAGAAAATAAGCTCTGTAGAAGCTGTAGCTTTGTTTGTGGAGCAGCCAGATGGACGTGTAAAGTGTTCTCTCAGGAGCAGCGGTGAGGTTGATGTGCGTAATATTGCACAGAAATTTGGCGGCGGAGGCCACACAATGGCA
>JAGLTN010000144.1 GCA_023135255.1 Planctomycetota bacterium | reverse complement strand
TCCATAACTTCTTATCTTTAAGTTAGCTACCCGCGGATAAACGGTAAAATTCAATTGAGATCAGTATAAATATTCGATTCTAATTCAACGGCTGAAATGAGCGATTTAGAAGAAAAGGAAGATTTAAACCTTAGACCTACGATGAGCCTTGGCGATCATCTCGATGACTTGCGAAGGCGACTGCTGTTTGCCATTGCCGGGTTAGTCATCGGTACGATAGTTTGCGTTTTCTTTGGTGGGCAGATAATTGCTTTTATCAAGGTGCCTTTTACAGATATTGTAGGCGAAGAGTTCCTTTTGAAAAGTCTTGCGCCTGCTGATGCGTTCATTAGCTATATGAAGATCACCATTGTAGCGGGGCTGTTACTTTCCTCGCCTTGGGTGTTTTATCATTTGTGGATGTTTATAGCCGCTGGTCTTTATTCGAAAGAACGTCGCTATGTGACGATGGCGGTACCTTTTTCGGTTGTTCTTTTTATTGCGGGCTCGCTATTTTTTATATTCGTGGTTGCCCCGATATCGCTGAGATTTTTCATTAAATTTAACGTATTTCTCAAATTAGAGTCATCCTGGACATTCCAGAATTATATTTCGTTCATAACAACTCTTATGCTGGTTTTCGGAATAGCATTTCAAACCCCGATAGCGATTTTCATTTTGACCAGAACAGGGTTGGTGTCTATAGAAACTTTGAAGAGTGTTCGCAAGTATGTATTTTTAGGAACTTTTGTAATATCAGCTTTTGCTACTCCGCCGGATGTGATTTCACAGGTGACGTTAGCTGTGCCTCTTTATGCACTTTTTGAAGTTGGGCTTTTGTTAAGCTACATTGTAGATCGTAGGAAAAAAGCATAATACTATTATTACACTGATCCTAATTGAATTTTTCCGTTTATACGCGGGTAAATAACTCAAAAATAACAAGTTATGGATTTATTCGCGGACATTTACTACCCTTAAGGGTATAGTTTTGTGAACTAATGCTCAAACTCGGCAGTCTAAAATTAAAGTATCCTTTTTTTCAGGCACCTCTTAGCGGCTACAGCGATTATGCTATGCGCAGGATGGCGATTGATTTTGGTTGTCCGCTTACCTTTGCCGGTGTAATGCTGGCGAAAATTTCTTTGCACCCGAAAGTGCTTCGTAAGAAGGCTTTCAGACCCCAGGAAGATGAACATCCGGTAGGGGCGCAGATATTGGGCACCGAACCTGAAATGATGGCTGCTGCTGCCAAAGAACTTGTCAATGTGGGCTATGATCTGATAGACCTTAATTTCGCATGTCCGGCACCGAAAGTCCTGCGAAGGGGCAGGGGCGGTGCTCTTTTGAAAGACCCGGATGCAGTTATAAAAATTTTCCGAAGTGTTCGCGACGCTGTCACTTGCCCGGTGACAATGAAGGTTCGCTATGGCTATGGCAGCGGTGATGAGAACAGGGATAAATTCTGGAAGATTTGTGAGATGGCGTCAGCTGAAGGTGTTGATTGCCTTGGCGTTCACGGCAGGAGTGTTCTGGAGAAATACAGGGGCAAAGCGGACTGGAAAGTGCTCGGTCAGCTAAAAAAAGAATTTCCGCAAACAACGATCGTCGGCAGCGGTGACCTTTTCGAAGCTGAGGATATTGTAAATAAAATAAAAGAGACCGGCGTTGACGGTGTGATTATCGCCCGCGGTGCTATCGGAAATCCCTGGATATTTTCAGACTTGAAAGAAGCTTTAGCGGGCAGGCCTTTACCAGCTTCGCCAAGCCTCCAACAGCAAGGCCAAACTATACTAAAGCATTTTGAGTTGATACAAGAGATATACAAGCCCGGCAAAGCTGCAAGGTATTTCAGGAAATTCCTGGTTAATTACTGCAAGCGCCATCCAGAGCGTAAAAAAGCACAAGCAGATTTTCTGGCTGCAAAAAACGAGGCTGAACTCTTGCCCGCAATAAAACACTGGTATGGCCTGAATTAATCACTGGCTGAATACTGGTTTGTAAAAAGGTATCAGTCAAGAATTACAGTGTCTTTATAATTTGGTACCATTACATCCCAATCGGTTTCTTCTTTTACAAATTCTGCGAAACGCTTAGAGCTGTTTTTTTCGCCGTGAACAACAAACACTTTTTTCGGAGCTTTTTTCAGGGACTTTAACCAGTTGAGCAATTCAGCTTTATCTGCATGAGCGCTGAAGCCGTTGATCCTGACTATCTTTGCTCTAATAATTCTGTTAGTGCCGAGGATCCTGACTTCTTTTTCGCCCTCTACGATTCGCCTGCCTAATGTTCCTATTGCCTGGTATCCCACAAACATTATTGTATTCTCTGGCGAGGAGATATAATTTACAAGGTGATGTTTAACCCTGCCGCCAGTGCACATACCAGAACCTGCGATTACAACGAAAGGCTTGGTAATATTAAGAATGCCTTTAGACTCATCAGTCGTTTTTACCATTTTCAGGTTCGCCAGCTTAAAAGGTGAATTGTGATTGTGAACAAGCTCTGTCATCTCTTCATCAAACATTTCCGGATGCTTCTGGAAAACCCTGGTGATCTTATTTGCCATCGGGCTGTCGAGAAAAATTTTAATAGGTTTGATAGTTCCTTCCTGCAGCAATTCATTGAAGTAATAAAGCACTTCCTGGCTGCGTTCCAGTGCAAAGCTGGGCACAACTATTTTTCCGCCTTGGGCTACCGTAGAATTAATAACCTCACCGATAGCGGTTTTTATATCTTTTACGTCATTATGCACACGGTCGCCATAAGTTGATTCGATCAAAACGTAGTCAGCTTCATCGAGTACTGTCGGGTCGCATACGATAGGTCTGTCTGGTCTTCCCATGTCGCCCGTGAAAATAACGATTCTTTCTTCGCAGTCCTGTTTTACTTTTACCCTGATGATAGAGGAGCCAAGCACATGGCCTGCGTCATAAAATGTACATTCCATATCAGGGCCTAAGGACTGGATCTCTCTGTATTTGACAGGGGTAAATTGCGGGAAACATGCTTCAGCGTCTTCGGTTGTATAAAGAGGTTTTATGGGCTTTGGGCTTTTTCTACCTTCTTTGGCATGCCTTCTGGTTTTGTATGCAGCATCTTCTTCTTGTATATGCGCCGAATCCAACAAAATTATCTTTGCGATTTCAGCAGTAGCGCCGGTGCAGTATATGGGGCCACTGAACCCTTCCCTGGCGAGTTTAGGCAATAGGCCGCAATGATCCAGATGTGCATGTGTCAACAGAACCGCGTCTATTTTCGAAGGCTCTACCGGAAACCTGTCCCAGTTCCTGTCTCTAAATTGTCGTTCCTGATAAAAGCCGCAGTCAACGAGGATTTTCACTCCGTTAGCTTCTAACATGTGTCTTGAACCAGTGACGTTTTGAGCTGCGCCAAGAAAGCTGAGTTTGATTTCCATTGTTTACCCTTTACGCTAATAGTTAATTTAATCTGATAATTAAAGAAGCCTTATTCCTGCCTGTTTGCATTTTTCGACGGTCTCTACGGGCCAGATACTTGCATGTACTTCCCCGATGTGTAATTTTTTCAAGAAGAACATACAAAGCCTTGACTGACCAATACCACCACCGATACTTTGCGGCATCTGATCGTTCAGGAGCATCTGGTGCCATTGCATTTTTGCCCTGCCTGTTTCATTTCTTATTTCAAGTTGTTTGAGCAGTGCGTCTTTGTCAACTCTGATACCCATTGAGCTGATTTCAAATGATCTGCCAAGCAGCGAATACCAAAGCAGAATGTCACCATTCAATCCTTTAAAGCCGTTAGCACTTTCTGTTGTCCAGTCGTCGTAATCAGGTGCTCTGCCGTCGTGGATCTCTCCGTTTGGCAGTTCACCGCCGATACCTATAACAAAGACAGCCCCGTATTTTTCGGTTATCTTGTTTTCTCTTTCTCTTGGGTTGATATCCGGGTACATCTCGGCAAGCTCTTCGGTGTGCAAAAATGTTATTTCATCGGGCAGCGTTGGAGTGATCTGCGGATACTTTTCAAAAGTGGCCAGCTCGGTAGCTTTTAAAACTGCGTAAATCTTTCTTACCGTTTCTTTAAGGTAATCAAGGTTTCGATGGCTGGCGGTGATGGCCTTTTCCCAATCCCACTGGTCAACATATACCGAGTGTATGTTGTCGAGTACCTCTTCGTCTGCTCGTATAGCGTTCATATCAGTATAGAGACCTTCATCAATGCCAAAGCCGTAATCCGCCAGTGCCATTCTTTTCCATTTAGCCAGTGAAAAAACTATCTCCGCATCACTGTTGTCTGCTTTTATATTAAATGAGACTTTTCTTTCTATGCCGTTCAAGTCGTCATTTACTCCGCTGCCTTTTCGGACAAACAGAGGTGCTGAGACTCGCTGCAATGAGAGCTTTTCGCTGAGATTGTCCTGGAAAAAATCTTTGATAAATTTAATAGCTATTTCTGTTTCCTTCAGCGACAGCGAAGGCTTATAGTCTTTATTGATAAAAGTATCTGACACTTTTGTTCTCCTTAAATTCACATTCATTGTCGTAATTTGTTGCATGATACAATAAAATCATCTCAAAGTCAGCTTCTATTTGCCCTATTAAGGCAAAATGTTATTACTGCATTGTTTTTCTTTCAAATATGTGCTATTTTGTGGGCCTGGAATTATTGTTTTTTTTGTTAAACATCTGTTACAGGAGGCCTTCGATGGCTGCAAAAACAAAAAAGTGTAATCATTTTTCCCGTCGCTCACTTCTTGCTGCCATGTTCGCGGGTGGTGGTTCGATATTAGCAGCTGAGTATGACTATACCAAAACGTTGACAGATACGGGTTCTGCGCCGATAAATCCCAGAAGTAAAATTAAGATCACCAGGCTTGAAACATTTCTGGTCAAGCCTCGCTGGTTGTTTCTGAAGATACATACCGATGCCGGCATTACCGGCCTCGGCGAACCATTAGTCGAAGGCCGGGCGAGAACGGTTGCGACCGCGGTCAAAGAAATTGAACCTTACCTGATAGGCAAAGATCCCCGCGCGGTTGTGCATCATTGGCAGGCGATTTATCGTCACGCTTTCTATCGAGGCGGGGCCGTGCTGACAAGCGCACTGAGTGGAATCGACCAGGCGATGTGGGATATCAAAGGCAAAGCTTTAGGTGTGCCGGTTTACGAACTTCTGGGTGGACCTACCCGGTCGAAGATAAGAGTTTATGGCGGCGCCGCGACGGTTGAACATATTGAAAGAGAAAAGAAGAGGGGCTTTACAACTATAAAAACCGGAGTTGCTAAGAAAAGACCAACAAGGATAATTGAAACGCCGGGCGCTATAGATTATGCAGTAGAAAGATTTGCAGCTTTGCGAAAAGCCGCCGGCGATGAAATGGATATCGCGATAGATTTTCATGGCGCTGTCCCGCCTCAGACCGCTAAAATTCTGATAAAGAAACTTGAGCCTTACCAGCCTTACTTCATTGAAGAGCCTGTTCAATGTCAAAATGTCGATGTGCTTGCTGATATCGCAAAGTCAACTCATATTCCAATCGCTACGGGCGAGCGAATTTTTACAAAGTGGGGCTTTAGAGAGATACTCGAAAAACGCGCTGCTTCGATCCTTCAGCCTGACCTTTGTCACGCAGGCGGAATTACAGAGGCGAAGATCATTGCGGGTATGGCAGAGGCTTATTATGTCGGCATCGCGCCGCATAATCCGATGGGGCCTATCTCGCTGGCTTGCGGAATTCAATTGGCAGCATCGATACCAAACTTTCTCTGTCAGGAGCAGGCGTCACTTGGCGATGGTTATTTAAAAAAGCCTTTCAAAGTCAAAGATGGATATGTCGACCTGCCGACTGCGCCGGGGCTGGGGATCGAGCTGGATGAGCAGCTGCTTGCTGATAAAATTGGCCACGACTGGAAAAACCCTCAAAGCTACGATGCCGACGACAACTCGGTTGTTGATTGGTAATTAATGGAACTTTGGCCTTAATATTAAAGGCTTAAATTGCTTCAATCTATGTCTTTTTATTTTTTGGGAAGTTTGGGCTGTAGAGTTGTCCATTTTTTCTTATCTGCAATTGGTTGTCTTTGACCCAGTCCGGGCCTCTTTCTGAAAGATGTTCAACCATTCTGGTTTTCCAAAGCTGGAGGATTTCTTTGTGCTGGGGTTCGTCTGCGAGGTTGTTTATCTCGCCGGGGTCTTTTTCCAGATTGAAGAGCTGATGCTCACCGGTTGGGAAGAAATAGATATACTTTATTTTGCCGTCGGTAAGGGCACACCAGTAATTGTCACTGTGGTAGCATGTGCTGTGTTCTGAGTCGATGTATTGTCGCCATTTGGAGTTTTTATTTTTGACCAGTTTTAGCAAGCTCATCCCATCCATATCGGCAGGGATTTTTTGTCTGGTGATATCGAGGAATGTCGGCAGGAAGTCTCGCAGCTCTACGGGCTGAGGCAGATTTGAGCCTCGCTTGATCTTGGTTTTGGTATTCTTAGGCCATTTCATCAGCATCGGTATTTTTGCAGAGCCTTCATAGGCGTATGTTTTCCGCCAGTGATGATGGTCGCCGAGCATGTCACCATGGTCTGCGGTGTAGAGTATCAGCGCGTTGTCATACATACCTTTTTGTTTGAGTGCGCTGATGATTTCCCCTATCTGTTCATCGATGAAGGTGACATTTGCGTAATATGCGTGTCTTGCTTTTTTGGCGAAGTCAACGCCGAAGTCACCAAAGGCCGGCGCCCAGTTGTTGGGTATGTCTTTCATCTTTGCGAATTTATCGCACCATTTACCGATAAAAGGTGCCGGCATATCTTCGGTTTTGTAGAGGTCATGGAAACGCTTGGGCGGATCATACGGGCTGTGAGGCCTGGCAAAGGAAACTTTCAAAAGCAAAGGTTCTTCTCGGTCATAATTATTAATTAAATCGACAGCTGTTTGTCCCGTCCAGTGGGTGGGGTGGAGTTTTTCTTCGTTTTCATATATCACAGCTTTGTTTGAATTCCAATTCGTTGGCTTTGGCGGGTCATAACTTTTGTCCGGAGCGACTTTTTTAAACCATCTGCGGTAATCGCTGACAAAATCTTCTGTTTCGACTCTGCTGCTCTCGTCTACTAATGTCCCGTGGAAGCCGTGGAGGGTTTTCTGCGGGAACCAGTGCATCTTCCCGATGGCGAATGTGTAGTAGCCTGCGTTTCTGATCATCTGCGGCAATTCGTATTTATAATTTAAGCCGACTCTGCCGTAGCCCAACATGCCGTGGTGCCAGGGTGAAAGCCCTGTCAGTAGTCCCGCTCTTGCCGGTGTACAGCTTGGCGAAGCGGTGTAAGCACTGGTAAAACAAACGCCGTCCTTTGCCAAGGCATCCAGATTAGGCGTTTTCGCAACCTTATTACCCATACACCCCATGCAGTCGCCGCGGTGCTGATCGCTCATAATGTATATGATATGAGGCTTATTGGTCTTATGGTGAAAAGCTTTAGCTGGATCGCTTAGACCTGCGGTTATTAAACCTGCGACTGTCAATGATGAGTTTTTAAGGAATGTGCGTCTGTCGATTTCTACAGATTTCATACCATTGGCTCCATGCTTTAGCTTTAAAATATTTGTTTCTGAAAATCTAATATAAAAACATCTCTGAGCTAATGCAACTATTTTTCTTATTGCGTTTTACATGGCTAAGAGCGTATATTGGTTTAGTAAAGGCTGTTGTTTCGAGTAATTTTTAAAATGAAGCTTTAATTGAATAATTTTCTGAAAAGGGGAAGATATGAACAGACGTGAATTTGTTAAAAAAACGTTAGGGTCCTTTGTTCTTGCTAATGCTTCGGGTTCTCTGCTTGAGGCGAATGCGAAACCATATCCGCGAATAAGTTTGCCGCATCTAAATGAATTAAAAAGCCCTCTGGCAATTGCGATGTGGGATTTTTCCTGGCTTTTAAGGCATTATGAAGGGGGAGGTTTCGAAGACTGGGGCCTTGTTCTGGATCAATTGGTTGAAAGGGGCTATAATGCTATACGAATCGATTGTTTTCCTCATTTAGTTGCAGCTGGTAAGGACGGGCAAATTAAAGAGGAGTTTTATTTTCCAAAGAGAGACTGGAAGCCTGTTTCCTGGGGGAACGGTGCTTCTATATATGCCAAAGTTCGGCAGGGACTTTTAGAGTTTATTCCTAAGTGTCACGAAAGAGGGATTTATATATCTTTGTCAACATGGTTCAGAGCGGATGACTCGCATCGCAGTGAGCAGGTGCAAGGTCTGGATGAGTTTGTTCGGGTATGGAAAGAAACGCTGGATTTTTTGAACGAACATGGCCTGTTGAAGAATGTTATTTTTGTGGACATATTGAATGAATATCCATTCTGGCATGGGTTTTCCTGGCTTCATAATGAAATCAAAAAACGTAAAGGTCAAAACGGATTGGATATAAGTGACAAGGCTGAAGATGAAAAGCACCTTCAAAGCTTTAACACTTCCAAGTATAATAAAAACCAGATCAATTTTTATCGAAATTTCGCGACAGATACTATAAAGCAGCTTAAGAATAGTTATCCTTCTTTTGATTATACCGCATCTCTGAGTTATCATGGGCAGGTCGATTGGCAGGATATGGATTTTAGCGAGTTTGATTTGATTGACATGCACATCTGGTTTATTCATAATGGTAAAATATCAAATCCTACAGACTTTTGGAATATGAAGAAAGAAAATGATATTAAATTCCGACAAGTCAATGCAGCTATCAAAAAAGTCTGGCGAGAAAATAAGGCTGAATTTATTAACTGGATGGATGGCGAACTGAGAAAGATCGCTCATGCTGGTAAAAAATATAACATTCCTTACGGCTGTACAGAGGGGTGGGGGCCTTTAGGCTGGCTGGAACATCCGAATCTTGATTGGGATTGGGTTAAGGAAACAGGTGAAATTGCTGTCAAGCTTGCTAAAAAACATGGCTACAGCTTTATCTGCACATCGAATTACAATCAGCCTCAGTTCCCCGGCGTATGGAACGATATTAAATGGCATAAAAAACTGACTTCAATAATTAGACAAGCATAAATTTTTATAAAAGAGGAAAAGCCATGAAAAAGTTGATTCTGATTATAAGCGTACTATTTGCTTTTGTTAATTTATCCCGTGCTGTCCATGAGCCTCCGCAGCGTAGGAAAGTTTCTGAAATTAAAAAGATATTGGCTGAGTCGGCAAAGGCAGATTGTGCCAACGCGCAGCTGGATGAGATAAATATTGTCTTGGTTGCGAAAGATACAACTTATGGCCCGTTGTCGCATCAGTATCTCTGCTGGCAAAAAAAATGGAGCAATCTTTTGACGGGTAAATCGCAGAACAATTTGAATTGTAATATGTATCAGCCTACTGTTGCAGAAATGGGCGATAGTAAAGTTAAAATATCCGACGCTTATCATTGGCCAAGCGATGAGCAGTTTAAAAATGCTGATGTTGTTGTTTTTTATTGTTATGTCGACTGGAACAAGCAGCGGTTTGACAGACTTGAAAAATATGTTTGTGCCGGCGGCGGGCTGGTGTTTTTGCATAACACGGTCTGGACTACTGATGCAAGGCTTGCTGATATTATTGGGCTGACGTTTATTTTTGATAAAAGTAAATGGCAGGAGGGGCCTTTAAGTTTGAATCTTGATGCGAGTAAAGATATTTGTCTGGCTATGCCGGCGACTATTGATTTTTGTGATGAGGTTTATTACCAGGGGGTGGGGCGGAAAAATATCGAAGTGATTGCAAGCTGGCAGCATAAAGCTGGCGATGGTAAGGAAGTTTCGTGGCCTATGGTTTGGAAATACAACAATGGTAGTGGCCGAGTGTTTGTTAATATGATTGGCCATTACCGATGGACTTTTGATGATCCGTTATTTAGAATAATTACGCTAAGAGGCATCGCCTGGGCCGCCAAACAAAAAAACATCTACCGCTTCGACAGCCTTGCACTTATCGATAGCTGGTCTGAATAAAATAATCGGATTGTAAGCTCTTAGCAGACGTCATTTTTTTGTTTAATCCTTTGATTTAGTATCGGATCATATTTCCTTTGTAACCTTGTTTGCATTTGGTTGGTATAATCTGGACAGTTGGGGAGGTGTATTATATTATTTGGGGTGAGTTGTGATTTTATAGTTTTAAAGAAGCGAGGTTTATATGAGGTTTTTGGGCTTTGGATTGGTTGTTTTGGCGGGGTGTGTTTTTATGGCAGATGTAGCGGTTGGAAATGTAAATGAAAAGACTTATGCTGAAAGGCTTGGCTGGGCAGCTGGCAGTAAAGTTGTTATTTTTCATGTTGATGATGTCGGTATGTCGCATGAATCGAATGTCGGGGCGATAAAGGCTCTTGAAGAGGGCATAGTTACTTCGTGGTCTGTGATGATGCCTTGCGGCTGGGTGCCGGAGGTTAAGACGTATCTGCAAAAGAGGCCTGGGATTGATGTTGGTGTGCATTTGACGCTGACGTCGGAATGGAACAATTACCGGTGGTTTCCGGTGGCTGGGGCAAAATTGGTGCCTGGGCTGGTCGATGGTGATGGGTACATGTGGGATTCAGTGAGGGAAGTTGTCGCTTCGGCGACTGCTGACGAAGTTGAAACGGAAATACGTGCGCAGGTCGATAAGGCTATCGCGATGGGGATAAAGCCTACGCATATTGATTCGCATATGGGGACAGTTTTAAGGCATGAATATGTCGATCGGTATGTTAAGGTTGGTATCGAAAAAGATATCCCGGTTATGATGTTCGGCGGACATTTGCAGCATGTCGGTTATGAAGCTAAGGGCCATGAAGATCTGCTAAGACAATTAGCTGAAAAACTATGGCAGGCGGGGCTGCCTGTGCTTGATGATCTGGTGACTAAGCCTACGACGGCGAAAGATTATGCCGAGAGAAAAGCACAGCTAAAAAAGCTGCTCAAAGAGATGAAACCTGGTGTTACGCAGATAATTGTGCATTGCAGTGATGCGGGTGAGCATTTTAAAAAGATTTCCGGTTCAGGGCCTGCAAGGCTTGCGGAGATGAAGCTGATGACCGATGCTGATATAAAAGCGTTTATCGAAAAAGAAGGAATTATCCTGACGACGTGGCGAGAGTTGAAACAAAGGCGTGATAAGGTTGGCAAAGAGGCCCAAGCGGCAAAATAATTTTTTCTGCAATATTTCGCTGAGTATTTGCGTCTGTATTAAGTGTAAAGGCTGAAATGCGTCTGTTTTTATGGATGTGTGATTTAGAGGTTCTATGAAAGAGATATTTTTTAGAAGAGGCAGATTTGTTTCAAACGCATTTACACTTGTGGAGCTGCTTGTAGTGATATCGGTTATTTCGTTGCTGATGGCGATATTGGTACCGGTGCTTAACAAAGCAAGAGCCTCTGCGACAAGTACCGTTTGTCAGGCAAACCTGCGAAGTCTTTCTTATGGGTTTAGAATGTATCTCGACGACAACCGGGATGTTATGCCGCCTGCGGCAATGATGCCGATTGAAGTGATTGATGACCCTCCGATAATGGATTTTCTGCTAAACTATATGTCCGACCCCAAAGCCTTCAAATGCCCCGGAGATACTAAGGATAAGTATTTTGAAAGTTGCGGCACAAGTTATGGATACAATACAATTTTAGGCGGAACCACCGTTTTAAAATCATTTTTTGCAGATGTATTTCACTTTAAAGCTGTAAACATTTTCGTGATGTGGGACCTTGGGCCTTTCCATGGCAAGCAAGGCAAGACCGGGTCGGTTAACTATTTATATGCTGACGGCCATGTCAGCGATAATAAGGAGCAAAATTAAAATGAAAAATAAAAAGATTATCATTTCAATTATTTTGGCAATTGTGATTCTTTCTGTGGCTGGTGGGTTTTATGCTAAAAGCAGTAAGCAAGAGATCAAACTTCCGCAGAGCCCGGAAGAGTTGCGTGAGTTTGCCGACAGCAATGACTTTAAAGCTATGGACGAAAAAACCAGAAGAGAAGTTATGCGTAAATCTATGCAGCAACAGTTTGATAACACTCTTAATGAATATTTTGCACTGGAAGAAAAAGACAAAAGCGCTTACCTCGATGATGTTATCGACAGAATGGGGCAGATGCGGGCCAGATGGCGCAGTCGCAGAAATCGGGATAACGAAGACGGTCAGCAAAGGCCAAGAAGAATGCCAAGCGCTGAGAGAATGCGTGAAAGAACCGAATCGATGGATCCGGAAAGACTCGCCCGGATGGTTGAATTTATGAAAGCAATGCAAAAAAGAATGGGCGAAAGGGGTATCGAAAGCGGCTTCGGCGGCAGGCATTGAGATTAGAGCAGTTTAATTTTTGGTGTTTGTTTTTTGCCAAATCAGGGGTGCGATGCTTATGCCGGTGTTT
>JAGLTN010000143.1 GCA_023135255.1 Planctomycetota bacterium | reverse complement strand
CTTATCCGCGGGTAACTAACTTAAAAATAACCAGTTACGGATTTATTCGCGGACATTTACTACCCTTAAGGGTATTATTAATTATCAAACGCTGTATCGAACACCATTGTCGAAGGGCTAAAGTCACAATCTCTAACAAACGCAAGAGCTTCCTTAGCGCCATGCTCACGTTCCATACCGCAATCTTCCCATTCAACCGATAAAGGCCCGGCATAGCCCGCATGATTCAACGCCCTGATAATTTCTTCGAAATCAACATCACCATGACCAAGTGACCTGAAGTCCCAGCCTCTGCCAGCCTGACCAAAATTCAGATTAGAAGCCAGAATACCACTCCTGCCGTCAAGCTGCAAAGCCGCATCTTTCATATGAACATGGTATATCCTGTCAGCAAATTCATTGATGAACATAGCCGGGTCAACCATCTGCCAGAGCAAATGACTCGGATCAAAATTAAACCCGAAAGCTTTTCTTCCACCAATGGCTTTAACAGCCCTGGCAGCGGTGATAGTATCAAACGCAATCTCCGTCGGATGAACCTCAAGAGCAAACTTAACGCCGCACTGGTCGAACACATCCAAAATAGGATTCCACATATCTGCAAAATTCTGGTAGCCTGCTTCAATCGCTTCCTCTGTCACAGGCGGATAGCTATACAAGCAATGCCAGATAGCAGAACCTGTAAATCCGTTGACAACATCAATGCCAAGATTCTTGGCGGCTTTAGCGGAGTTGATCATAGACTCAACTGCCCATTTTCGTTTACCCTCAGCATCGCCTACAAGCTCTTGAGGAACAAAACTATCGCTTCTTTCATCATTCAAATCGCAAACCATCTGGCCCGCAAGATGATTGCTTATAGCATAAAGCTTCAGATTATTTTTTTTAAGGATCTTAAGCTGCCTTTTGCAGTAATCGTTATCCTCAGCAGCCTTAAAGACATCCATATGGTCGCCCCAGCAGGCAAGCTCCAGGCCGTCATAGCCCCAACCAGATGCCATCTTAGCAAGTTTCTCCAGCGGCAAATCTGCCCACTGTCCAGTACATAATGTTACAGGTCTACTCATAATTAACTCCTTCTATACGAAATATTTTTAAATTTAGTTCTATACTAATCACAATTGAATTTTACCGTTTATCCGCGGGTAACTAACTTAAAAATAACAAGTTACGGATTTATTCGCGGAAATTTACTACCCTTAAGGGTACAATTTTATTTTTTAAACTTTGTCCATTTCTGCTTACTCTTACTGCTGATAAGAACCGTGTCGATAAACAGCATACCGCGAAGCCCGTCATCAACATTCGGGAAATCCAATGCCAGCGGATCTGGTTTCTGCCTGAGTATCCTCGCGCGAACAGTATCAGCAAAATTGCAGTAATTATTAGCAAATGCCTCAAAGAACGCTTCCGGATGACCACTCGGCAGTCTTGTCGCTCTGGCAGCGGCAGGACTTTTTGCACCAATATAATCGTTGCCGCGTTTCCAAACCTGCTCCGCCCCGTCCATCTCTTTAACATAAAGATAGTTCGGATGTTCCTGGTGCCACTCAAGCGTTTTCTCTTCGCCATGAACCCATATCGCCAAATCATTCTCATGGCCGATAGATATCTGGCTCGCATGAAGAACACCCTTAGCACCACCGCTGAACTTCAACAAGCAGTTGCCGTCATCATCAAGCTTTCTGCCCTTAACAAACGCTGTAAGGTCAGCGCACATTTCGGTAACTTTCAAACCTGTGATATACTCTGCCAGATTCTCAGCATGGGTTCCGATGTCACCCATACAACCTGCGCCGCCGCTCTGCTTGGGGTCCGTTCGCCACTCAGCCTGTTTTTGACCGCTCTTTTCAAGTGCCGTCGCCAGCCAACCCTGCGTGTAGTGCACAACAACCTTGCGAATTTTTCCTAAGTCGCCTGCCTTGATCATATCCTTAGCAAGCTTAACCATAGGATAGCCGGTATAATTGTGCATCAGACCGAATACTCTGCGAGTTTTGGCGACCAGTTTTTTCAATTGCCTTGCCTCTTTAACATCAAAAGTCATCGGCTTCTCACACATCACATGGAAACCAGCCTCAAGAAAAGCCTTAGCAATCGGGAAATGCCAGTTATTGGGCACTGTTATAGATACAAAATCGACCCTCTCACCTACCGGCAGCTTAAGCTCTTTTTCTATCATTTCCTTATAATCATTATAAACTCTCTTGGAATTAAGATTAAGCTCTCTGCCCATTTGTTTTGATTTGCGGGGATTGATATCAAACGCACCTGCGACAAGCTCAATTCCTCCATCCATTCTTGCTGCTTTGCGGTGTACCTCACCAATGAAAGCACCTGGGCCTCCGCCTACCATCCCCATTTTCAACTTTCTGTTGAATTTCATAGCCATCCTTTCTACAAAAATAACTTTCCGACAATTTCACCACAGTCTAAAGGCAAAATTGTTATTTTAAGCCTCTAAGCCCTGCAGGTCAACAAAACTGTCAAATAACCTAATTATACCAACCCCGATTAAATTTTTTGCTTTATCCGCGG
>JAGLTN010000142.1 GCA_023135255.1 Planctomycetota bacterium | reverse complement strand
CACCAAAATTATAAGCCCAGATATCGATAGCCCTGGGAACATCAGGTGCGATTACATGTTCAGCAACGCTGGTCCAGAGTTCCCCGCCGTTCACAGTTGTAGATTTCGGCATCTTCAGCTGCATCATAACGTTGTAAGGTTTGTCAGCCCTTTCAGCGAAATGATCCTGCCTTTCCCATGTAACTTTGTCCACCTGACCAGGCTCTAAGATAATAAAGATAGGCTTTCCTATTAGCTGCACGGGAATCTCAGTTCCAATATACCTGCCAAGATAATCATAAATAGCTCTTACCTCCAGCTGCTCAGTTATAGGCCAATCCACTACTGCATTACCACGACTCTCCCAGCCGCATCGATCCTCTGCCCAGCCAACAAGAACATCACTTTTGACTCCATCCGGCTCAGCCTCAAACGCATAAACATGACACTTTTCGCTCTGCTCATATTCCTCATAAATCCTGCCAATAGGTTTCGCACCTGCCATGAATCTGCCCACAGCTGCCAATGCTGTATAACCTGCTCTCGGTGTAAAATCCAGCCTCAGCAATCGTGGGTAAGAACTAAAACTGCCAAGAATAAAGAAGAAGTGGCGATTCACACCCGAATATATCGCGGTCGCATAGGACTGTGCCATAAACTCCGCTCTCAAAGACTCATGCTCAATGTCAAGATCATACCAAGGCCCAGGACCTATCCCATCAATATCACCTCTCTCTGCCTCAGTTATCCAGATCGGCTTACCACATGCTGCACGGCGAAGTAAATCGAATTTACTGTTGTAGCCTTCAATGCAACCATAAGTATGTGCGTTATAAGTATCAAAATAGCTCCAGGCTTCGTTCTTAAATGTCCCCATTATATGCAGTTCATCAAAACCACCACTATAAGCATTCCAGCAAACAACCGTCTCAGGTTCGCCAGCCTTAAATCCAAGATAAGCTGCTTTCTGCAAATTAACTAACTCATCGATCGTCATACCACCGAAGCCACTGCAATTACCCTCGTTCCAGGGCTCCCACGCATGAACCCTGCCCTTAAATCTTATAGCCATCTCCTTGCAAAACTTATAAAGGTCCCTCAAGTCCTCTGGACAAGCCTCCCCGTAAACTGGCGACCAGCTTGGC
>JAGLTN010000141.1 GCA_023135255.1 Planctomycetota bacterium | reverse complement strand
AAGGGATCATAGCGATTAGGATAAGTTTAGTCGGAATTTTACGCCAGAAAAAGTGAACAATACCCACATACCAAAACAAACCCCATATAGTATCACTTCTACTGCCACTTAATCCACCAGCTGCAAATTGAACGATTAGAACAAGTATCAGGATACCGCCTATATTTATAAGTTGCGATTGCCGATTAAGTGTTGGAAATCTCCAGACAGTAATCGCGATGATGAATAAAATTGGCACGGACCTTCCCACTACCATAATTGGTCCCAAGCCTGTAACATTCACTGTTCCTATTCCATATGTTTGCACTGCCAAATATCCCGCGTAGCCACCCATTTGAATCACGAATATTATTTGACAGGCAACTACTACTAGTAGGAAAATAGGCATATAAATCGTGGCCTTACCCTGATTAAGTGTCCAATGCGTTTTTGCTGCACGGGCAGACCTCTTATATGTCCAATGCTGTACAATTTGGTAGCACACCAGCCCTACTGCATTCAAGACCGCCAGATATCCCAACCATGGCCGCCAGTCCGTAATTAAACCCCGGATTCTTCCTGAGCCAACATTCCAGTAAACAATAAGCAATGAAGATACAAAGAAAAAATGAAAGCCAATGATACCAATTATGCCCTTGGAATCAAATGTATCCAGCTTCCCACGCAACCATCGCACAGCATCAACACCAATTAGCATCCCACATAAAAACAATGGCAATAGGAACCAATGTAACATGCTATGGTCAAGAAACAGAAAAATCAATATTGTAGAGAAACATACAGCAAATGAAATGCCGAAATCTAAAAAATCTATCGACTTAGGTGACTGCAAAATACCTGTTGTGGAATGAGACATTAGCTTACCCCTAATTCATAACTTCGTAATTGTTCAATAATCCCGGCTATGATAAAATCTTCAGCATAAAATTTTCTTTGATGCCAATTTAACTCTGCATCCCAAAAACCAGTACATTTGGGAATTGCTCTGGGATCAAATCCATAACTAACTTCAATTATCAGCGGAGTCTGCTTTTCATCAAACACAAAATCAAAAGCAATACTCTGAACTTTTAACTTCCTGGCAACAGTAATCCCTATCTCAACGCATCTCATGTCTATTCTGTCCAGACTATAATCTATGCTTCCACTGCCGGATGCGCGAAAATCGTTCTTTCTTACATTACGTGTAAATCCGAATGCGTACTTTCCATGGATAACCGTTATTCTGGTATCGAATTTATTTTCCGGAATAAATTCTTGAAAATAGATGTACCCGCTCTCTCTCCCCATCCTCTTATCGATCAAATAAGAGTCATAAATAGCCTTTGGTATTTTTTTTACTTTGGATAATAGATTCAGCCTCTTTTGCCAAGAGCTCCTTTCAAACACAGCTCCCAAATCCCGAATATATCGCCCCATGGGCTTAAAACCAGAGCCAAATGCTTGCTTAACAAAAGTCTTGGCTTGGCTTTGATTTCTGACAAGCCTAACGTTTTTCGAGGCAGCCCCTTTGCTAAGTTTGAATACTTGTGGAAATTTCGCAACGGTGTTTATCCAATCAAGAGCACTCTCTTTACTAAGAAAAACCTTACAGGGGACCAGGGGAGCATCAACCGCCTCAAGTATGTATTTTTGCGAAACTTTATCATCAAAAGACCAAAAAGTTTCAACATTGGGAAATACCGTCATCCCAAGCATTTCAGCGCCTTTCAGCACGTGTTTGGCAACTAGTACATCTTCGGCTGAAGTATGATTCCAATGCCATAACAAAACATTACAACCAGAAGACCTTAACTGAGAAATTATGTCAGAATCATAACAATTTACAATTTCGTAAGGAATAGAGTTCTCCTGACAATATTCAATCCATCTCTTGGAAAAACTGTACTCTCGTTCATGAATTGCAACTTTTGCTTGCTTCATAAATCACCTATATTTTAATTTCTACTAATATAATTTTTTAATAACTGATAGATTACTTCACGGTGAGATTCACACTGAACCATATCAAAAGAACATAAAATCGAATGTTGTGAATGAAAAAGCTTAGAAAATATCTTATATTTGTTCAATTTCCCTAAAACTTTATTGTAAGCAAATAAACATCTTAGATATGAATAAGCATGGCAAGAGCAATATTCTCTCCACTTCTCCTCAATCAAATTGCTGTGTTGAATTTCTTCTGACCTTTTTTGTAAAGATTTCAAAAATATTGATTCACTTTCTTTTTTCATTTTTTTTGCACCTACAAACCCTCTTGACTGTTGATAAGGCACAATTTCAAAAGATATATTTCCTGCTTCTGGAATAATTAATTTTGTTAAATACCCTTCAAACCACTCTGACTTGGCCTTTTCAAAAAAATCTTCAAATATCAGGTTCCCCAAACCATACATTATTGGACAACCATTATATAATTCATAAGGCACAGCACAATGGCAATGAGAACAAATCACAGCACTTGCGCCCATATCAATCATAAATCGACATCTTTTCATCATTTCACTACTAGGGTAAGAATAGTGTTCAACGCCTCCATGATACAACACAATCAAATGATCTAATTTGTCTCGGCATGTTTGAAGCATGTAAACAAAATCAATTATATCAAGAGGGTTGGCTCCAGCAGAAGTGGGGCTTGCTATTGAAAACTCATGTTCTGCCATTGCGTAAAAGCCAATTTTTTTCCCCTTAATATTTTTAACTAAAACTTTTTTAGCTTCATCTAAACATCTTCCAGCACCAACATAATCAATTCCAGCATCCTTGCAATTATCTAAAGTACTGAGCAATCCCTCAGCACCATGGTCAAGAATATGATTATTTGCAAGTGAAACAATATTTACTCCCGACTCGACAAATCCTTTAATACATTCAGCTTTTGCCGATAAAGCAGGACCGGATTTCAGTATTGGGTTCTCCTTTTTAATCAGCGGGACTTCTAAATTGACAATTGTTAAATCTGCTTCTTTAAATTCATCTAAAAGATCATGAAATATCTTTTCAGATTCCCCCGAACAAAAAAACTTCTCAATTTGCCCAGACGGACAAACATCACCCCCTATTGTCAAAACTATTTTATTCATACTAGAATTCACTTTCTGCTCCAATCTTTGAAAAGGATTTTTCTTCTATATTTGAAATTGATTCTCCACTTTTTTTCCGGACAAGATTGCCTATCCAAAAAATATAAACGAGGTTCAGTAAACACCCGGCTATGGAAAACATAATTATACTTTCTTTGGCAGAAAAAAATAATCCTCCTATTACCAGGGCTGATGTTCTTGTTATTAATACTACTATTTCGTAAAAAAATAAATTTCGTTGTTGTCTTAGAATAGCCGCAAATAGTGTTGAAGGTAAATTGCAAAATAGAAAAGCCAACCATAATACTAACCATCTCGCATAATCACCCGCCATATACCATTTACTACCAAATATTAAGGAAAAAATTGAAGGTGCCCAAATGAAGAGAACAACAGATGGAATTATAGCTATAGCGAAAAGACCACCCGTTGTCTTAAGATAAAGCGGGTACAACTTTTGGCCGCTATTATAAGCTTCACTTGCTTTCTGAAATAAAACTTGACGTAAAGCAACAAGTACAAAAGCCATAGGAGCTTGTAAAATACGAGATCCAAAAGCGTATGACCCTGCTACAGCTACACCATAAAAATATCCTAGCAATAATACCGGCAAACCTTGTGAAAGGGCATTGAAGACATTTTGCGGTGATGAAAACATCGGAAAATCACGATACTCAACAACCATCTCTTTCATCTTCTGCCATTTGATTGCATGACGCATCTGAGAATAATCATTTTTGAAAAAAAAACGAGCCACACTTATTGTGGCCATTCCATCTCCAAAAACACTCCCACTAATTAAGCCGATGCCTCCAATTCGAAAGATGCCTAAACTAATTTGAGAAATATTCATCGATATGGCTCGGATTACTTGCGAAACAGAAGTGCGTGAAAATGCTTTTCTGCGAATACACCACGCTTGAAAAGATTGATTGAGGCCATTCAAAAATATCCCCAAGGGTAAAAGCCACAACAAAAAATAACTGCTATCGATTTTTACTAGTGAGGTCAGCATTGTAGACGTGATGAAAACCACCAACGATACAATTAATGTTACTAAAATGACAGATGCGATTGAAATAGCAAAAACATTAATGGCGTCTTTATCGTCTTTAGGTAACATAATAGCTTGTGAATATTGCAAAGTTACCGCAGCACAAATAACTATAAGCACAGCATTAAAAGAACCAAAAACACCAAAATCAGATGGAGTAAAAAAACGACTGATCACTGGCGTCATTCCAAAACTTACAATCTGAGCCACTGCTGTCCCAGACATAACCACGGCAACATTTTTAGCAAACACGCTGCTTCGAAAATATTTAATTATATTTAGTACCATTTATAAACTATTATGACCTTAATTTCGGTTGTATTTATTTTTTAATATAGATAATCTTCTCATATATTTCTTAAATCCATCGAATGTGCCATTATGCCATACATACTTGTTATCTTTTGGAGGCTCCAGAACATCAACACCACCCCAACTGAATTGTCTTCCGTTCATTGCAAGTAGAGTATTTATAATATCATTATAAGTGAAGTTTTTCGGTCCTATGCTCAGGCGAGGTAACCAAAGTGCTACAGTATTTGATATTCCATATTTTCGCACAAGATACTGCACATATGGGTCATTGGGACCACTGAATGCAACACCCTCTCCATTAAGCGTTGCAGTACAGTAACTGTCAATATTAGGAACTGCTGCAACCTTACTGCCACGATTAGTACCATGACAAATAATCGAACCGTTTGGCCCAAATAACCGCCTTAAACGCCGTATCATTTCCCAGCTTGCGATTTTGTCGTCGATCTTATTTTCAACATCCTCAGCCAACAAGCCGTCTATATAAACACCATCAATCCCGAACTCGTTGCGTAAGGCTTCAACTTGAGTATAGAACAATTCAACATCTCTAAATTTATAATATGAATAAAACAACGAAACATAAGGGGAAAACCGCATGCCACTGGCATGTGTTGCTCTTATCACCCTTTCGAACTCCGGCTTGTTCACAACTTCATATGGCCCGCATGGAATAGGATATGGCTTGCTGGGAATATCTCCATAGATACCTTCGTGGAAAATTACAAGAATGTTAAAACCTTCATCTGCCCACTTTTGGACTCTGTTATCAGGTGGCATCTGGCCATACACATTACCATGCCCCAAACCTCTACTGCCGTATGTAAACAGTATATTGCATTTAAATGAGCCCTCCCAATCGAACGGTCTGCCCGGAAAAGCAGCTACCATAACTCTTTCGCCTGCGTTTAATTGGTAGTCAGCAATCCAGTCTGACTTTCCAAGTTCGATTCTTTTTATCTCATAGCCAGCTTCATAACGCTGGGGATATATTTCCATTCCGCCCAAGTCATCAATTAATAAAAGCTCGCCCTTGTATATGCCTTCATAGTCAGGCTTGAAATTGCCTATACATTTTAAATCCTGCTTAACCTTAGGTGAAATAATAAGTGTAGAATCGCCATAGATACCGATGTTTAAATCTTTTGACCAGAATATAATATGATCATAATTGGATTGAACTTTAATAAAGTTCGGTTCATTGTCAAAAATAACAGTTGACAATAATCTGCGATTCTTCGAATCAAGACCTTGATATAGTTTTAATTGCCCGTTGGCATATTCAAACCTTGCTCCAGTTGTTTCAATTAAGAAAGCCCCATTATCAAAGTATGAGCTTTCTATCTTCATTCCCATCAGAGTTGAATCGCCTTTGATGAAAACATCGTTTACATCATATCCGCCGTAGGCAATGCCCGTAACAAGAATTACTATTAAAGTTGTTAAAAATACTTTTCGCATAATACAAAATGCCGAGTGTTTTCAAAATTTACGCAAAATCTAACTTACTTAAGTTCAATACTTATACGACACTTAGACTTCATCACTGTCAGCACCAAAAAAAACCACCTCAGTAAATCTAAGTATTCTTATTTTATAATACTAAGGACGTGTACAGACCTATCATTTTCAAGCTTTAAATATCTTTTTCCTACCGCGTTTGACATTAGCTGTCGCATTACGGGTATCTACTACCAGTTGCGAATTGGCTACAATCCATTTGTAGTCATAATCACTATGATCTGTTGCTATAAGCACAACGTCGTAGCTTTTTAGCATAGTAGCTGAAAGCTTTTTGCTTTTCATACGAAGATTATACTTACGCTGTTTATGAGTCTGCGGGATGTATGGATCATTATAATCGACCTTAGCACCCCTTTCTTTCAGCAACTTGATCAATTCAAGCGAAGGTGATTCACGAACATCATCAATATCTTTCTTATAAGCCAAACCAAGCACAAGCACTCTTGAGCCTTTCAAGCTTTTCTTATTGTCATTCAAAGCTTCCATTACACGATGAATAACATAGCTTGGCATATCTGTATTTATTTCACCTGCCAGCTCAATAAATTTTGTCGGCATCCCGTACTGTCGAGCTTTCCATGTCAGGTAAAACGGATCAATCGGAATGCAATGTCCGCCGAGACCGGGGCCTGGATAAAATGCCTGGAATCCAAAAGGCTTACTGCTCGCCGCCCGAATAACCTCCCACACATCAATACCCATTTTATCAAAAAGCTGCTTAAGCTCATTTACCATCGCAATATTAACACAACGATATGTGTTCTCAAGTATCTTGGCAGCTTCAGCAACTTCGCATGAATCAACAGGAACTAAAATTTCAATCGCATATTTATAAATCTCAAGGGCAACCTTCAACGAAGCCTTATCGTATCCGCCTACCACTTTGGCTATAGTACCTGTGCGGAAATGCTTATTACCCGGGTCCTCCCGTTCCGGCGAATATGCAAGATAAAAATCCTTACCTGCCTTCAAACCAGAAGTCTCTAATATAGGAAGCATCAGCTCTCTTGTCGTACCCGGATACGTCGTACTTTCCAGTATAACAAGCTGACCTTTTCGCAAATATTTTGCGATAGTCCTGCAAGTTTGCTCAACATAAGTCATATCCGGCTCACGGTTTTCGGTCAAAGGCGTAGGTACACAGATCAATATCGCATCAGGTTTGGAAAGCCCCGCCATATTGCATGTAGCCTTGAACTTTTTAGTAGCTATCATCTTTTTTACCTGCTCATTAGGTAAAGTTTTAAGCGGACTTCTGCCTTTATTGATCCGACCAACATTTACTGTATTCACATCAAAACCGGTTACTTTAGCTCCACCAAAGCAAAACTCCCTTGCAAGAGGCAATCCAACATAACCGAGACCAACAATTCCTACATGCGGAACTGTTTTTTGATTTTTTTTAACAGCTTTTCCTGCCATACAAATATCTCCAAAAGTTTTTTAGACAATCATCCTATCCTTTAAAATCGACTATCTGCCGATAGAATGATATTCAACACCTTGTTTCTTTATGTAATTTGGATCGTAAAGATTTCGACCATCAAAAATTACAGCATTTTTCAATTTAGATACTATCTGATCAAAATCCGGATTCCTGAATTCCTGCCAGTCTGTAAGGATCACCAACGCATCAGCACCTTCAAGAATCTCATAGCTCTGTTTGCTCATTGCGACTCTATCGCCCAGTTTCTTCTTAGCCTCTTCCATAGCCTCCGGATCATACGCTCTGACTTTCATACCGGCATTAAGAAACTTCTCTATACAATATAACGCAGGAGATTCCCTTGTATCATCTGTTTTTGCTTTGAACGCAAGTCCCCAAACCGCTAATGTTGCTCCTTTGGCTTTATCACCAAAATAGTTCAATACTTTATTGGCAAAATGATCATGCTGGCGAATATTAGCATCCTGGGCAGCACTGACAACACTCATCTCACAACCAACTTCTTTACCAATATGTATTAACGCTCGCACATCTTTTGGGAAACAACTGCCACCAAAACCAACACCAGGAAACAAAAACGCATTACCAATCCTGCTGTCACTGCCAACTCCAGCCCTGACGCTTTCAACATCAGCGCCAACCTTCTCACATAAAAGACTGATCTCATTCATAAATGAAATCCTCGTTGCAAGCATAGAGTTGGCCGCATACTTGCTAAGCTCTGCACTGGCAGGATTCATAAACAATATTCTGCTCGATTTACGCATAAACGGCGCATATAGCTGTTTCATTATTTCTCTTACAGCCGGGTTAGTCGTACCAATAATAACCCTGTCAGGCTTCATAAAATCTTCAACCGCCGAACCTTCTTTAAGAAATTCAGGATTGCTTACATAATCAAAAGGCTTCTCTGTTTTAGCCTCCATCAAATCACTAACTTTTTTATGAGTCCCAACCGGAACAGTACTCTTCGTAACAATGATCTTATAATCATCCATCAACTCTGCAACGCTTTCAGCAACTTTCAAAACTGCGGATATATCAGCAGAACCATCATCCGAACCTGGAGTACCAACCCCAATAAAGATCAGCAAAGAATCATCAACACCTTCTTTAAGGTCCGTAGTAAATGTTAACCTTCCAGCTGCAACATTATGCTTAACGATCTCGGTTAAACCTGGCTCATAAATCGGAATAATACCATTGGCAAGATCAGCGATTTTCTTTTCATCATTATCAACACATACAATGTGATTGCCGCCTTCAGCTAAGCATGCCGCTGCTACCAACCCAACATATCCGACACCTACTACAGCTACTTTCATTTATATATCCCCTTGAACAATTTATCGAATTTCACAAAATCTTACTAAATTCAAATTCCCATAATATGCAACCAAAACATACTATACCCAGACTCCGTCCCCGTCAGGCGCAAAAACAAAATCACATAAAGTAAAAATGTTCTTCTCATAAATGGGCCGATAATCATCTTCAAAACAGTGCTCTATTTGGCCTACATCGACTAAATCTCACTTCAACTTACTTGCTAATATTGAAAATTACCTGCCAAAATTTCCTCAAAATTCTGCCTCTTCAACTCTTTCTACGACTCGAAAAAGAACTCCAGCCTCGATAAAATCATAGTTTTCAAGCAGAAAACCGGGGCAATATCCATCAATAGGTGAAACCACGTACGCTGACTTTGCTAAAATCTTCTTTTTAATACTGCTTTCATCAAACTTTTTTAGATTATCAATGCTGCCATGGCTGGAAACGATCGTTACGTCTTTTCTTTTATTTAAAACTCCCTGAGCTAATAACAATGGATAAGCCGTCGTCCCATCTGCAAAAATAATTGCATCTTTCTGAGCCATCTCAAGAGCCTCGATGGCAAATTTTTCCGCGCCTCTATAGCCTGTTTTCCAAGGCTGAAGAAAAAATTTATAATCATCACGGTAAGGCAAAACTCGTTTAGTACCGATCTTCAAATCGACAGCCTTAGCAATCCCGGGCAAAGCCGCATATACCGGCACCGGTATAAAACAGCTTAAAAAAATCAACACCAATAAAAGCCTGCCTTTAAACTTATCAACAACCATTCTCACACCCACTGCTATAAAAACAGAAACCATCATATAAAAAGGAATGAAAAATGCATACCGGTCAACGATCGTGTACCGAGATGCGAAGATCAAAAACAATAACATCAAACCAAACAAAATATTCCTGAAGCTCTTGCAATAAGCCGTTTTATTAATAAAGAAAATACCCGCAAAGAAAAACAGAATATTAGGCGTAGGGAAATTCAAACCCAAAAACATTATGTTCTGTTTTATAATCGTCGGCGTAACCGTCGTATTCAAAACATCGTTTGCCCAGCTGTCCCCAAAAGCCGCAGACATCAAAACAGCTTTAACATCACCGGTCACAACGATATTTTTTACTATCAAATACTCGTAAGGCCCGGTTGCAACTATCCACAACACTATCATCAACACCAACTGCTGAACCCTAAGCTGTTTTCTCGCAATCAATACAAGAAAGAAAAAACCGTAACACACCAATGCGATCGTACCAAGCATGTGAACCGAAACACTTAACCCGTTAAAAACAACAAGCCAGTAGAGATATTTAATTTTTCTTTCATTAAAATAAAACGCCAGCATCACTAGTTCAGCTGAAAAAAATGCAGCATAAAGAGTATAAGTC
>JAGLTN010000140.1 GCA_023135255.1 Planctomycetota bacterium | reverse complement strand
CTATTGATGTTGCAGCAAGCGGTAAAAGAAAGGAAGAATATCTCTATACCAATGAGGAAATTGGAAAATTGAATATGCTGCGCAAGGTATTATCGGGCTATCACAATAAAGAGAAGATCGGAGCTCTTAAAAAACTTCTGGATAGATTCAAAACTAACCAGGATTTTTTGGAAAGTTTTTCAGCCGGGGTTTGAATCGGTCGATATTATTTATTATACTCTTTAAAAGCGGAATCGTTTTTTGTGCAATTTGAAGAGGTTTTTAAAAATTTTTCTTAGGTCAGAGAAAACAGGAGAATTTTTATGTTAAAAGCAAAAGACATCATGAGGGCTAACGTTTTAAGCGTTACCAAAGATTCACCAATACAAAACGCAGTTGATATACTTGTCGAAAACGGCATCACCGGTTTGCCGGTAGTAGATATTGAGATGAAGCTTGTTGGGATAATCTCTGAGAAAGATGTGCTTAAGCTTCTGTATAATCTTGGTACAAACGAAGGATATGTTGAGGATTATATGACTCGCTGTGTCGTTAGTTTCGATGTTGAAAACAACCTGATTGAGATATGTGAATCTCTCATAGAAAATGGATTCCGGCGTGTGCCCATATTGTCAGACGGTAAATTAGTTGGTATTATCAGCAGACGGGATATTATCTTCTATATTCAGAAACACAACTGCAGAGAAAAAACAGCAATAATGTAAAATGAGTAAAAATAAAGGACCAGCATTATACATTCACATCCCATTTTGTCTGAACAAGTGTCGTTATTGTGGTTTTTATTCTGAGCCTTTACAAAATCAAAACGTAAATACATTCATTTCCGCATTGCTTAAAGATCTGTTCAGCTACGATCTTCATGGCCCTTTCAACACAATTTATATCGGCGGTGGTTCGCCGAGTGTTTTGCCTCGTGAAAATCTATTTTCCCTTATTGAGCAAATTGTTACACGCTGGGCTGTTAAAACCGAATTTACAGTGGAAGTCAACCCAACCCAGGTCGATGAAGATTTCTTAAAAACTCTTTTTGGTTTGGGGGTTAATCGTCTTTCGATCGGAGCCCAGTCATTCGATCAGGCACAGCTGAAGTTTTTAGGCAGAAACCATGACAGACAAGATATAGTCACCGCTGTAAAGCTTGCTCGACAGGCGGGGTTTGAAAATATCAGCCTTGACCTTATCTTTGCGATTCCAGGCTCTGATCTCCAAAGTTGGCGCTGCGATTTGCAATCCGCCATTGACCTTGGCGTCGAACATATCAGTGCTTATAGCTTAACTTACGAAGAAGATAGCCCTTTGAAAAAAGATCTTGATGCCGGTGTTGTGATATCCGTAGATGAGCAAACTGATCGCAGGATGTATGAGTTGGCAATAGATATGCTCACCCAGGCCCAGATCAATCAATATGAAATATCTAATTTTGCTCGGGATGGTTTCCAATGTAGACACAATTTGACTTACTGGGCAAATCGGCCTTATGTCGGCATAGGTCCCGCTGCAGGAGGATACTGGCAGAACAGCAGAACTCTCAATGTTGCCAATGTTAAAGACTATGTCGAGAGAATCAATAATGGGCAAAGTGTTTTCGCCCAGCAGGAATCTGTAACCGGTGTTGACCTGGCATGTGAGACTGCGGTTTTAAATCTGCGCAGGACAGCCGGAATCAACTTGGCAGAATTCCAAGAAAGCACAGGCTATGATGCGATAAATCTTTTCGCCCAGGCCATAGAAAAGAACCGCCAATCAGAACTTTTGCAAGTCGAACAAGGCTCCGTATTTCTGACCCGCAAAGCTTTACCGATTGCCGACTCTGTCTTATGCGATTTCGCCTCGATTTAATACGTGCTATTCTTTCATTTCTTGACACCAACGGTTTATATAGTAATGTTTTATACCCTTAGGGTAGTATTCCGATAAATCGGGACCGCGAATAAAGCAGTAGCTGACTATTTTTAAGTTATTTACCCACGAATAAACGTGGAAATTTAATTGAGATTAGTATGACTGTTTCTAAAAAGAGCGTTAGTTGCAAAAAATAAAACAAAAAAACAAAATTGTCGTCTGGCTTCAGGCTATCAGGATATTTTCCCTGACTGCCTCGGTGGTGCCTGTATTAATTGGCGCAGCCATTGCTTTCGCCGGCAAAGACGCTGTTTTCTGGGGTCTGTTTCCATTGGTGTTATTTTGTTCGCTGATGTTTCAGATCGGTACAAATATGGTCAATGATTATTATGATTTTAAGAAAGGCATCGATACTGCGGATTCTTATGGCTCAAGCAGATGTCTGGTTGATGGTTTGCTTAGCCCCGGGCAAATGCTGATAGCGGGGCTGGGTGCATTTGCTTTGGGGATTCTTGGTGGGTTCGTGCTGATTTATTTCCGAGGCTACCCCATTTTATTACTTGGTGTTGTAGGCTTTGTTGGCGGGCTTTGTTATACCGCAATGCCGATATCGTATAAGTATTTTGCGTTGGGCGATATCGCGGTATTTATTTTGATGGGTCCTTTAATGGTAATCGGCAGTTACTTTTGTCTTACAGGGAAATATGATAATTCAGTTTTATTCATTTCGATCCCTGTAGGCTTTCTGGTTGCCGCTATTTTGCAGGCTAATAATACTCGCGACATAAACCATGACCGCCAGGCAGGAGTAAAGACCATTGCCTCATTGCTTGGTTTGAACAAAGCGAAATTCAGCTATATTTCTCTTTTAGTTGGTGCTTATCTGGTGCTAACGGCAACGGTGCTGCTGGGTGTTTTGAATTGGTGGGCGTTGATTGCGTTTGCTTCTTTGCCTTTGGCAGCTAAAAATATTAAAACGATCTGCACATGCCGCGACAGCTGTATTGAAACTATTACAACTTTAGATGTGATGACCGCTAAGCTGCATCTTGCTTTTGGAGTACTTCTGATGGCTGGGATATTGCTGGGGAAGCTTTTCTGATGAAACAGGTTTTTATACTTTGTTCGTTTGCGGGGGCTTTCTGGTTTCTCATGTTTTCGCCATGGACAGCCCACGCCGTTAATTTCTGGCTTGCCATAATGATTGCTACTGGCTTTTTAGCCGGCACAGCTCTTTGGTTTGGTCGCAAGGGACTGGCAGATATATTTTCTTTTAAGATCAGCTATCTGTTTATAGCCTTGGCGGGGGCATTTTTGCTTTATATTATTTTCTGGGCGTCAAATTTACTATTCAGCCAGTTACTGCCTTTTACAGCCTCGCAGGTAGATTCAATATATAAACCCAGAGAAAATTCTGATTTGTTAAAAATCGCCCTGATACTGTTTTTCTGGGTCGGCCCCGCTGAGGAAATATTCTGGCGAGGGTTTGTTCAGCGAAAACTTCAGGCATGCCTTGACCCCAAATGGGCATATATCTGGGCTGCTGTTATCTATACCTTTGTGCATATATGGGGATTCAATTTAATGCTTCTTGGTGCGGCAATGGTAGGGGCAATAGTCTGGGGAGCGATGTTTTATCGATTCAAATCCATTTGGCCTGGGCTTATTTGCCATGCTGTATGGGATGTTGCAATATTTGTGATTTGGCCAATTCAGTAGAAGAGCATTTATACCCTTGAAGGCTAAGAAATTCCCGTGAATAAATCCGTAACTTGTTATTTTTAAGTTATTTACCCGCGGATAAACGGAAAAATTCAATTGGGATCAGTATAATAGATTTAAGAGGAAAAAATCTCATCAGAAATGTCCTGCCCCGCGTTGGTTACATAGTAATTCTTAACAACCGCGCTGCCCGTTTCCTTAAACGTCTCGATGCCTTTAAAAACGCCTGCCTTAAACATAGCCAGTATCATAATACAGGCAGCTGCATTCAAAACTGAGCTCTGATATTTTTTGCACTTCTCGTATAATTTCGGCATCGGGATCATATTTTTAAGTTTCTCAGCTTTGTCGCTCGTCCGCAGACTATGCTTCAACACACCGATCGCCTGGCTGTTAGCCCGCCTTAAAAGGTCAAGGCTGTGAGGCTCAGATTTCAAAATAGTAAACGCCAGATCAACCCTGCCCACAGCAGCAAGTCTCCGCTGACATCGGGGGCAATTCGCAATATGGGCCCGCACCCAATCAGCATCCAAACTCAACCTGCTCACCAAAGCATCGAATATACGCTGCCTGATACCTTTGCAATTTTTTTCTTTCATATTTTTCATATCGCACCGCTATTTTTAGTCATCCATGCTGACAACAATTGCACCGCTTTACACCTGTAAACTCTTGCGGTCGTTTCCGCAATCCCAAGGATCCTTGCCACCTGGAAATACGAAAGCTCTGCCAAATCTCTAAGAGTCACCACGTCTCTCAAATGATCGGGCAGCTTGGTAATATAATATCTCAATGATTCTCTCATTAGTTTTACGTCCAGCTCTTTTTCAGCCGACTGAAAGCTTTTTTCTTCTGTTGATATTTCAGCCAGCTTCCTTTTTTCGATCGCCCTTCTTCTCAGCATAGAAACAGCTGTATTAGAAGCACTCCTGAAAACATAAGCCTTAACATGTTCAGGCTTTCGGTTGTTCTCATAATGTGCAAGCTTTAAAAATGTATCCTGATATGCATCGCAGACGTCCTGTTCATTGCCAAGAATTCGCCAAAGCATAGTAACCAGTTCGCTGCCGTATTTTTGCATAGTACAAAGAACCCACCCCTGACTTTTATCCAAAGCCCTGTCGATTACAAAGTCCCACGCTAAACTGCAGCTTGATGAGTTACTGATCATTTTCTCTCAACTGAAAAAATTATCGTTTCGTAATATAAGACGCTGCCGATGTGATTATGTTAATATTAAAAGTAAAAAAAATCAAGCAAAATCTGAAAAAAGCACAAGCAATCTAAGCTTCCCGTCCCATTATACCCTTTGAGGCTAAGATTCCGATGTATATCGGGATACCCGCGGATAAACGGAAAAATTCAA
>JAGLTN010000014.1 GCA_023135255.1 Planctomycetota bacterium | reverse complement strand
AGAGCATCTGCCATCTGGTTATGTATCACCATGTTAAGTGTTGAATCCGCAAATAAGCTGCATAGAGGACAATTGCAGCATGGTGACGCATCCGGAGGCCAGATTGCCCATAAATCAAATTCCGGATTGGCTCGGAAGAAACTAATCATATTACTTAAAAATGCTTTTACCGCATCATAATTTGTTGTGCAGAAACATATCCTGCTCGACAGTGTCACCGGGTGGAATCTGCCGCCGGAAAAATTACCCCAGCTATTATCTTCAGGCCAACCTGGGGTTTGGTTATTCAAAAAAGGTGTCCAGAAGTGACCTGACACACCAAAGTGCAAACCTCGCTTTTTGATTTCGGGAAACATCGTCCGCATCAAATCCCAGTGCTTCGGAAATATTCGCATACCAGCGTATGCCCCTTCAAGGGTTATCGTGTTAAGACGATTCTTAGCCATCCAGTCGATCTTATAAACAGTACGCACAAGTTCATTTTTCAACCAGGTTCTCTGGTCTTCAACGCCAATCTGTGTGCCGAAAGGCTTCCAACCGGGATTCATCTGGTCATTTTCTACAAGTGCGTCAGTATTAAGAACCATCAGGTCACGATATTTCATCGCGGGAGAGAAATAGTCATCAATGCCCTTAGACGCGATTTCTTTGATGACAGCAATATCATTTTTGGGGACGATCTCTTCTTGGGGATCAGGGAAATACCACCTGCATCCCATGTATTTTTCAAGAAAATGATAAACGCTGTATAAGGTTGCTCTTGAAGTTGCCCCCGATAGTATTAGCTTTGGGTCACTGGCTTTAATCACATAATCATCTTCACCTGCAGAATCGGCAAAAGAGTTCTCAAGCTTATTTCCTATTTGTATTACAACCTTGCCTGCTAAATCCCGCGAATCTAACAAAGGGATAAACCGCCCTGTCGATTTAGCGATATACTTCTGCAATTGCCGGGCTGCGAACTTTTCAACCTCATCGCAATCTTTACTAAGCAAAATACCATATTTCCCAGCAACAGGCTTTACCGTCGCGTCAAAGCCCAAATCCAGATCATAGCTGATACCTTTGGCCATTGGCTTTCTATACCAGGCATCCGGATTATAGTTATCATCCACAACAAGCTTAGTTGCATCATACCATTTATATTTTTTCTGCAAGTCTGTACGAGCAACAGAAAGTTTTTCCGAAGCCGCCTGTAATGATATTTTTTCGCTGTCGTTAAGTTCTCGCA
>JAGLTN010000139.1 GCA_023135255.1 Planctomycetota bacterium | reverse complement strand
GTTGAGAAAGGCAAGGAGTTGAAAAGCGAATTTTATCTGCCTGAGGCTGTTGATGTTATGATTCGCAAAGGCCAGGTGAGTGTTAAAGTTTTGCCTACATCGGATAAATGGTTTGGGGTGACATACAGGGAAGATAAACAGATAGCTCAAGCAAAGATCGCTGATCTCGTGCAGCAAGGTTTGTATCCTGAGAGGTTGTGGGAAACATTATGATAGATAATATCAAAGCAGTATTTGAAAAATTCGAAACAGGGGCAGAGTTTGTTGATGCTGAGCCTTACGGCAGCGGTCATATTAATGATACTTTTGCTGTCAGGTGCAAAGGCAAGGCAGATAGGTTCAGTTATATTTTGCAGAGGATAAATAGTAATATTTTTCCTGAACCTAAAAAACTTATGGATAATATTGTCCGTGTCACTGAGCATATCAGAAAGAAGCTTGAGCTGCAAAACGCTGAGGAAATTGATAGGAAAGTTTTAACTGTTATCCGTTCGATAAATTCTTTGCCTTATTATATAGATGAGCACCAGCGGTATTGGCGGATGTATATTTTTATTCAGAACGCCCGGACTTATGATGTCATTGAATCACTGGATCAGGCGAGGGAGGCTGCGAAAAGTTTCGGCATATTTCAGGGGATGCTTGCTGATTTGCCAGGAGCTGCATTGTACGAAATTTTGCCGGGGTTCCATGATGGGCAAAAAAGATTTGCGGCTTTTGAAAAGGCGGTTAAGGATGACATTTGCGGCAGATTAAAAACATCTGAGCGAGAGATAGGTTTTGTTAATGAGCATAAATGGATATTTGATAAGGTCTCTGAGCTGATCGAAAAAGGGCAAGTACCTGTGCGGATTACGCATAATGACACTAAGATCAATAATGTGATGCTTGATGATGTTACTGGTGAAGGTGTTTGTGTTATTGACCTCGATACGGTTATGCCTGGATTTGCCCTTTATGATTTTGGTGATATGGTGCGGACTTCGACGATAACCGTGGCTGAAGATGAAGTAGATCTGTCAAAAGTTACTATGGCGATGGATAGGTTTGAAGCTATTGTCAGCGGGTATCTTTCGACAGCAGGGAAGTTCCTTTGCCAGGCAGAGATTGATAATCTTATTCTTGGTGGTAAGATGATAACATTGATAATCGGTGTGCGTTTCTTGACTGATTTTCTGATGGGCGACGCTTATTTTAAGACCAGCAGGGAAAATCATAACCTTGACAGATGTCGAACACAGCTTAAACTGGTTGAATCTATCGAGCAACAGCAAAATAAGATGCAGGCTTTGGTAGAAAAACTGGTAAAATGATTATTTTCAGGAATTTATATCCTTCAGGGTAAGAAATTTCCGCAAGGAAAGCTATAAAGTATTGTTTTAAAGTTATTTACCCGTGGATAAACGGGAAAAAATTTAATTGGGATTAGTATATATGCGTATTTTAGTGACAGGCGGGGCTGGGTTCATAGGCAGCCATATAGTTGAACATTTTGCGGGCAAGGCAGAAATAAAAGTTCTTGATAATCTTCGCAGCGGCTATAAAGAGAATCTTGCCGGTTTTGATGTCGATTTTATAGAAGGTTCGATTACAGATACTAAGGCAGTTAAAAAGGCTGTCAAAGGTGTTGATTATGTTTTTCATCTTGCAGCGATGATAAGTGTTCCCGAATCGATGGATTTGCCGGCAGAGTGTGTAGAGATCAACACTATCGGGTTGCTGAATGTTCTGCGGGCAAGTGCCGATGCCGATGTTAAGAAGCTTTGTTTCAGCAGTTCGGCTGCTATATATGGTGACAACCCTCAAATGCCTAAGATTGAGACAATGGTGCCTGAACCAAAGAGCCCTTATGCAGTCACTAAGCTTGACGGCGAGTATTACTGCAAGATGTTTACCGATGAGGGTTGGCTTAATACTGCTTGTATGCGGTATTTTAATGTCTTTGGGCCAAGGCAGGATCCGGGCAGTCAATATGCAGCGGCAGTTCCGATCTTTATATATAAAGCTCTTCGCAATGAGCCTGTTACAATTTTTGGTGATGGCCAGCAGACAAGAGATTTTATTTTTGTTAAGGATATTGCAGTGGCGAATGCTTATCTGGTGACGAACGATAGGCTTAGCGGTGTTTACAATGTCGGCTATGGCAAAACTATAACGATAACAGAATTGGCTGAGCGTATTATCAAATTGGCTGGTTCGAAATCCCAGATCAATTATGCTCCGGTTCGCGCAGGTGATGTGAAACATTCCTGGGCAAAAGTGGATAAGCTTTTTGAAGCAGGTTTTAAGACGCAAGCTGATTTTGACAGTGGGCTGGGAAAGACTATTGAGTTTTTTAAGAATAAACCACTGCAGGGCTAAGTAAGATCTTTTAGTCGGTTTTTAAAAAAGTGATGTATTAAAGAAAGTATTGCAGCACTTGCTATTACTGCAATGGCTATATTCAGCGACAAACCCTGAATGGCTACACCAAGAGCAGTTCCAGCGGCAGGAGGGTGTTCGGTGTTAATCACGACCATTATGAATATCGATAGCCCTACTGCAAGAGCACATACTATTGAAGAGGCGATTGTGTGATGCAGAAAAGCCGGATGCGGTATCATGGCACATAAAGCACCACAGATAAGCCCGACTATGTGTCCTCCGATGATATGACGAGTTTTTGCGGAGATGTCTTTCGGCATTGCGAAGACGATGAAAGTCGTAGCCCCCAGCGATGCAATTATTACAGCATCATCTCTTATGCTCAGTGATAACAAAATAATAAAAATAACAATAGTTGCGAAGATGCTTTGAAAAACATAATTTTTCCAAAACTTTTTGAATTCTTTGTCTATTTTTATTAACGATCTTTTCATATTTGTCCATTTTTAAAAGACCTATATCGTTAATATCGGACAATAGCTGTGAAATACTTTAGAACAAGGTTTTACTTTGTTTGTTTTTGAATATTACTTTGGAGGGCTTTTACGTTTTTATTCTCTTGTCTGCTGTGCGTTATTTGGGGTGTAGTTGAGTTTTGCTTTAAACGTTGCGCCGGTCAAAGGCATATCGATATTTATTTTTTCAGATGATCTGACTGCTGCGATGATTTCTTTTTCACTAATATTGACAGGTTTTTTTATCAGCTCTGCCAAGCCATAAAAGCCGATAAAACTATCATAAAACGAGGGGTCTTGTTGAGGCAGCAGTATTGGTTTTGAACTGTTGCCGTTTTCATCGATGTAGCAGATATAAAGCTTTGTAAATAGTCGTCCTTCAAATCTTTTACTGCTGAATACCAACCAGCGATTGTTGCTTGACCAGCAGTGCCATGATTCAGGCCAATTGCTGTTGCAGGTTAGTCTGCTGTATTTTAGTTTTCCGGTCTGATTGAATTGATCAAGGTTTGCTATATAAAGGTCGCTGTCTTTAAGATACAGGCTGAAGCTGCTGTAATCGCACATGCAGAATATGATGAATTTTCCGTCTGGTGAAATCCTGGGCAGGAGTATACTTTTGCCGGTCTCAGTTGAAGAAAGCACTATTTCTGTTTGTCCCCATGTGTCAGTTTTTATGTCATAGCTGATTCGCATCAGGTCGTAGCGTATTTTTTTGTGGTTTTCTTTAAGCCAATCGAATCGCTGCTGGTCATTGCCTTTGAGGTCTGTTGTTGCGCAGCAGTAGTAAAGATATTTGCCGTCAGGTGAGAAGCTTGGAAATGTTTCGAGTTTTTCTTTGTTGCTGAATTGTGAACTGGTTTTAACCTTTTGTGATTTTAGATCATAATACGAAAGAGCAGAGTCAAGGTCGACGACATCGCGTACCTCGTTTCTTTTTGAATGAAAAAACTGAAAAACCTTATTTATTGAATATGTTATCATTTGACCGGTTGGGTGCCAGGTTGGATAGCCGAATTTTGTTCCTATTTTTTTAATCTTTCCGTCAATTATGATTAGTTCATCGAAACCGAATTTACTGTCACGAAATGCGATTACCATTTTATCAGGGCTGTTGTTGCAGAAGCTGTGACAGTTTACACAGCCGCCGCTGGACGTATCGAAAGGCCTGCGGAAACCTTTGCCCCTGACTATCGGTTTCTCGGAAAAGTTTGTCAAATCTCGCTGGTATATCCCAATGGCCTGGTGTTTTGTGTACAGTGCCTCCATTTTCCTATAGACCACATAACGGTCAATTTCTTCTTCAGCGACAGTGTTTTCGATGGTTTTGAATTTAGTCCAGGTCTTTTTTGTATTTTCTTTTGTGTAGATATCGAAATATATTTTTTTGCCTTTATTATTGTTTAGTAGCCTGGCCCATTTTTTCCGGGGTATCTTTATCTTTGGAGAGTTTGAAGTTATGGCTATCTTATTTTGGTTTTTCTCGGCGTATATTTCAACGTGATATTTTTTTGCAGGCTCATCTATTATAAAATTCAGCGGCGCAATGTTTGGTGGTATGACCGCATTGTTATAGTTGGGATGAATATTGGCATTTCGTTCGACATCAGCAAAGTCACAGGGACGAATTATTACAGGCTTAAAATGTAAGTATGCCAAATAGCTGACAATAACTATGGAGATGGTCAGTCTTAAAATAAGCTTGATATTTTTCTTCATTTTTCAGGCCTGAGAAAATGGTAATAGTAGTAATATGTATTTTTGAAATCATCGCTTAACGACTCGCTTGCCTGCTGGGTTGTCATATTTGAGGTTGCGGATGCTTTTTGTGAGAATCGCTGGAAAGTTTTTAATGATTCGGCGCTGATTTTTCTTGTTGCAAGATTGGCTTTCTGGCCGGTCATTTGCGTGTAAAACAAAATCGCCTGCTCATAAATTTTAGGAATATATCCTTTGGGATAATCGAGCTTATCAAGATATTTGATGCTGTTGGCGATGGGTGTGTGTTGACCTGTCAGAAGGCAAAAAGCCATCATATATTCAAATGCCATTTTGTTTTCAGGATTGGCTACGAACAAATTCTGCGGCGCATACCTGTTTGCCAGATCCTGATCTTTCCCCGCCCATAAATTTCGTTTTTCCATTATGTTTTTATCGAGTTTGAAAAGCTGTGGGCTGTTTAGCTTGTCCAAATATTTTTTAGCCCATTTTCGATAGAGCGGGTCTTTGCTCAATGCGTTCAGGTACACCTTGGCAGTGCTGTATTGTTGTTTTATGATGTTTATCAGTGCCAATTGTTTTAGACCATGCGGGTAATAGCCGAACAGTTCTAATGCCTCGCTCGTGTAATGTTCCGCCTGGTTTATATCCGCCAGTTCATAATAAATATCGCCGAGCTTGGGGTAGACAAGCCATAGTATCCCGCCAGTGAATCCGTCTTTGTTGTTGAGCAGTAAAGATTCATAGTGTTGCGGATAATCGAACATGTTGCTTGTCAGTTGGCCTTTGTGGTATAGAGCCCGGTTGACATCGTGACATATTAATATATCGTAATTTTTTTCAGACAGCGTCTCGACTTTGGCAAGCAGTTTATTCCAGTTTTGATGATAAGAGTAATAATCTACGAGTTTTTTATTTCTTGTGGTGTAATCAGCAGAGGCAAAGACTGCTGCGATAACTAATATCGTCGGTAGAGCGGCGGTGAATATTTTTTTTAATTTTGAGATGCTGGTTTTTATTGGCTTTATGATTTTGCATAAGATTATCAGTATTGGCCAATAAGCAATAGATATATTCGTAATTATGTTGCAGGCAAAGCCTTGACCGGGATGAAAGATCAGGACTCTCTGACACGTTTCGATTATGTCCGTTTTAAATATCAGCAGGTTGCATAGCCATGGTGACAGTACAGCTATAAGCAATAATATTAATGAGTTGCGAAAGTTTTTTTGGGTGAGCTCAATTATAGTGCAAAGCAATGCAAAAACCAATAGGCCCTTAGGGATAGTTATGTAAATTAAAGTTGTACTGATAAAAAATAATGTGAATTTCGTTTTAAGTTTAAGTTTTGTTTTATTGTAATAATAAAAAGCTGTTGCTGCCAAAAGGGTCGATAGAGGTTCCTCGATCCAGTGATAATACCTTGCGTATTGGATAATCAGCAGTGCAGCCGGGACACTGCTGAGCAATTTTAAGTTTTCTCGGCCAAGGGATTTGGCGATCTTACCGGCGATTGTGTATAACGCTATTGCTAAGGCGGTTATGATTATTGCGGCGGCGAAGTTAAAGTGAAAGAAAATATATGACAGCACAGATGCCGGCCAATCGATGCATAAGCCGGGGTAAAATGGCGTTTGGGCGAATATATTTTTCCAGGGGGTGTAAATATCCGTGCAAATTATCTGGCCTTGCCCGAAGAAGACTAACGTAGGTTTTATCCATAACCAGCTTATCAGAAAAATAACACTTACGAACAGGCCTGCTGACAGCCTGTTTAATAGATCGCTTTGTGTTATCTTGAGTTTGCTTTTGCTCGGCATTTGCGGATTATATCATATATCCATCGGTGTTTAATTGTTTTTTTGGGGGTTGTTAGGCTCAATCTCAATCGTGATTTGTGCTAAAGACTCGCAATTAGCTTTGTATTGGAGCCATTTAAATTTTTATGCGTATTTTTTCTTGCAATTTTGCCGCTTTGGCGGTAGATTACCCGTTCATTTGCCGGGCTTTTCAATGTGGGCCTTGGCAAATTTGTGTTTTACAGTTATTGTAACTGTTTACGGGCGATTAGCTCAGTTGGTAGAG
>JAGLTN010000138.1 GCA_023135255.1 Planctomycetota bacterium | reverse complement strand
GGCAGACCGACCTTAAGCAGATCTTTCATCTTCCCCAAGTCAGGCCTTAAGCCGCTTCTGCTGTGAAATTTCTCATTAATACCACTGCCCATAAACACCCACATCCGAATACCGGCCCCGACAACGATACCAATAAACGTCCCCCACGCAGCTCCCCTGATACCCATCTGCGGAAATCCGAACTTGCCGAATATCAAAACATAATTGCATCCTACGTTAACCAGTTGTCCGATTATAGCGGCATACATTGTGACAATAGGGCGGTGCACTCCCATAAAAAATTGACTGCTTGCGTGTATCAAAACCGCGATCATCTGGCTGTAAAGCATGATACGAAGATACGCTACCTCCATCTCGATGATAGCACCTTCATGGCCCATAGCTTTAAATATCCACCCCGACCAAGGCCACATAATTGCGATCACAATAGCAAAATAAGCAAGCCCCATATAAATCCCCTGCCAGCAGTATTTCGAGCATTCCCGATTTTCCCCTCTGCCGAATGATTGACTGGTAAATGTACTAACGCTCGTCAGCACCCCGATTGCAAAACTGCCAGGCAGAAAACTAACCACCCCCGCAGGTAATATCGCCGCCAACTCATCTGTCCCAAGCCTCGAAACCATCAACCTGTCAACGAACTGCATTATCGTGAAAGATATATTGGTAACTATCATCGGCGCCGCCAGCTTCAACATATACCTAAGTGAAGTCTCGTCAAGCTTATCGAGTGACTTTTGAATTTGGTTGTTAGTCATGTATCACTGCTGCTCCGGATTCATTTTGCTGATAAATATCTCTCTGCTCATACCATCGATCTGGATTTGCTTAACAGGATTCGTTAGACCCGATACGATAGAAATATCATGTTTCTTTACCCCAAGCTTCTTAGCAAGAAAATCTATCAGGCACTTATTAGCCTTGCCTTTTTCCGGCACCGCGGAAACCTTAACCTTTATCATCCCGTCAAGAACCCCGGCAAAAGCTGTTTTACTGCTGCCGGGCACTATCTTGGTTTTAAAGGCTATACCTGCTGCGTTTTTTTGTATAGAAAGTTGCGACATGTCTAAAATTTTCAAAGCCAATTATACCAATCCCAATTGATTTTTCGTTTATCCCCGGATAACTAACTCAAAGAAAACAAGTTATGGATTT
>JAGLTN010000137.1 GCA_023135255.1 Planctomycetota bacterium | reverse complement strand
ATGGTGTTTGCTGATGAAGGTGAGATTGATGGCGCAGTAAGTTATACCGCTCATTATGACAGGGAGAGGTGGTGGGACTTTCCTTCTGCAAGACATAGCAAGGGTATGACATTTTCATTTGCTGATGGTCATAGTGAATACTGGAAGTGGATGGATAAGAGAACAATTGAACTTGCAAATGATCATGATTATGAAAAAACCCAACTCGGTAATCAGGATATGTACCGTGTTCAGATAGCTATTTGGGGTAAGTTAGGCTATACTCCAACTGAAACTCCTATCTGGTAAATTCAGAAGAGGGTAAAATGAAGTTAAAGTTTGTATTATTAGCGATTTAGTTGCACTTACTAAGTTGAATCCGCTTAATTATATATGATGGAAGAAACATTTTATTCAACAGCGGAAAATACCTTTGACGGCAAAAAAACGGATGGGAAGCTGCATGGTAAATTCTTGTTGATAGCTGATGTTGGCTCTGGAAAGCACAAATTTGAAACCAATTGCGATTTTTAGAAAACAATTACGCGCTTTTTAAATCAATGCTTGAACAAAAATCATTTTCTGCGACTATATAATCCTTTAAATGTATTATTTTCAACAAACAGAAAGGATTATGATGTTAGATTATAAAAGCACTTACAAAATCACGTTCACTGCTGTTTTATTTTTAGCTTTTACACTCTATGCTGAGCAATTGCAGGACTGGGAGAACCCTGAAGTTTTCAGCGTTAATAACACAGATGCCCATTGCACGCTGACGCCTTTTGCGGATGTTGAGAGTGCGATAACCGGTAATCCTGCGAATTCGCCTTTCTATAAGTCACTTAACGGCCAATGGAAATTTAAATGGTCCCCCAAACCCGCAGATTGTCCCGCTGATTTTTATAAAGTTGATTACGATATTTCTAAGTGGGGCAATATTGATGTGCCCGGTAACTGGCAAACTCAGGGATATGGTAAGCCTATTTATTATAACAATGGCTTTCCGTTTAGATTTCAGCAAAAACCTGAACTTCAGCCAACAGTAGTTCCGCACGACCCGAATCCGGTGGGCTCATATAGAACTGAATTTACTGTTCCGCAAAACTGGAAAGGCAGGCAGGTTCTCATACATTTTGACGGCGTGCATTCCGCGTTTTATCTCTGGATCAATGGGCAGAAAGTCGGATATAGTCAAGGTTCGATGACGCCGGCAGAATTTAATATCACTAAATACCTAAAACCCGGCAAAAATATTCTCGCTGCTAAGGTTTATCGATGGTCGGACGGCAGTTATCTGGAAGATCAGGATATGTGGAGGCTTAGCGGCATTTATCGCGATGTATATCTGCTGGCTACACCGAAAGTGCACTTGCGGGATTTTTATGTTCGTTGCGATCTTGATACGGAATATAAAGACGCAATTTTGAAAATCGATGCTGAGCTGCAAAACTCTTTCAGAAAATCAGCGAAAAAACATACTATTGAAGTTTACCTTTATGACCCGCAACTGAGGCCTGTTTCAAAAGAGCCTGTAATGAAAAAAGATGCGGATTTTATTTTCCATCGTAATCGCTCGGTGGTAAAAATGCAGTGCCTTGTTAAAGACCCGCTTAAATGGTCCGCGGAAAAGCCTAATTTATATACCATAGTATTGGTTCTCAAAAACAGTAACGGAAAAACAATAGAAGTCGAATCAACGAAGTTTGGTTTCAGGGAAGTGGAAATTTTTGATTCTAAGCTGCACATTAACGGCGTTCCTATCTATGTTAGAGGCGTTAATCGTCATGAGCACCATCCCAGATTCGGCAGGGCTGTGCCTTACGAGACAATGCTGGAAGATATAAAACTGATGAAACAGTTTAATCTAAACACCGTGAGAACTTCACATTATCCGAATGACCCACGATGGTATCAGCTTTGTGATAAGTTTGGGTTGTATGTGATCGATGAAGCCAATGTAGAATCTTGCGGCCATCTTTTTGATTTCGGCGGAAACAACCCGAAATTCAAAGCAGCGGTAGTGGATAGAATGGTTTCGGTGGTTGAGCGTGACAAAAACCATCCGTCGGTAATTATCTGGTCGCTCGGCAACGAAGCCGGTTTTGGCAGAAATTATGATCACATGGCAATGTATGCCAGGAGGAAAGACCCGACAAGACCGGTTATTTATCTGGATAAAAGTGACTACGGCAACCCGGTAAGTGATATCATTTCCCCAATGTATGATACGATTGATAACGCCGTCAATGCTTCCAAACGCTGGTCTGACAGGCCTTTCATATTCGGTGAGTATGCACACTCTATGGGCAATTCTACCGGAAGTCTTCAGGACTACTGGGACAGCTTCGAGGCAAATGACAACATGCAGGGCGGCTGCATCTGGGACTGGGTTGACCAGGGACTTTATAAAACTAATGATGAGGGGGATGAGTTTTTAGCTTATGGCGGGGACTTTGGTGACCATCCTAACGATTTTACATGGTGCATTAATGGTATCATCACTGCTGATCGAAAACCTCAGCCCGAATTATATGAAGTTAAAAAAGTTTATCAACCGGTATCAGTTAAGTCTTACGATCTGCTTTCAAATAAGGTAACAATAAAGAATAAACACTTTTTTACGAACCTTAATGAATACGATATCAACTGGGAGCTTTGCGAGGACGGGATAGTTATTCAACAAGGGAAAATGCCCGTTTTAAATATCGCCGCCGGCAAAAGCCAAATCGTTAGCGTGCCTTTTAAAACACCAACCCTTTTACCAGGAACGGAATACTGGTTGAAATTATCGTTCAACCTAAAAGCTGATACTCTTTATGCTAACAGGGGCTACGAAGTTGCTTTTGAGCAATTACAGCTACCTTTTGAGAGTCTTGCTACTAAGACAGTAAAGCTCGATACATACAACGATTTGAAAATTGCAGATTCTGATAGTGTTATTAAAATTACAGGCGACGATTTTTTGGTTACTTTCAGCAGGAAAAATGCCTGCATGACATCGCTGGTATATAACGGCAAAGAAATAATTAAAACATCTAAGGCGATAGCAGCCCCGGCTTTGAATATCTGGCGAGCACCGACCGACAATGATAAGCAGGTGCTTAAAAGATGGGAGAAAGCAAAACTTGACCAGATGAATTTATCTCCGAAATCTTTGGAGATTAACCAGCTTGATCTCGGCGATATTGAAATCACAACCTGCAATACCTTGACAACACCTCAGGGCAACGGTTTTGAACACAACTGCAAATATACAATTTCTCGTAATGGCTGGATTAAGCTCGAGAACAATGTAAAACCTATAGGTAACCTGCCCGAATCACTGCCTTTGCCAAAGCTCGGTATGCAATTTACTGTTGCAGGCGAATTTTCCAATTTTAGCTGGCTCGGCAGAGGGCCTTACGAAAATTATGCTGACAGAAAAACAGCTTCGCCGATAGGTCTATACAAATCCACCGTGGCTGAACAATATTTCCCATATGTATATCCCCAGGAAACCGGCAACAAAGAAGATGTTCGCTGGGCAAGCTTAACTGATAATTCCGGGTCTGGACTAATGGTAGTTGCTGAAAAACCAATGGCAATGAGTGCTTTGAACTATACGGCAAAGCAGTTGACTGATGCTCAGCATACTTACGAATTGAGGCCTAACAAGGATATTAGCCTGTGCGTTGACTATAAAAACCGCGGCATCGGCAACGCCAGTTGTGGAGCAATGGACGTACTGGAGAAATACAACGTCTATCCCACTGCTGTCAGCTTTGGTTTTACCTTAAAACCCCTTAAATAGCCAAACTGCTAAAACAGTCCTTGCTGTTGATGGTATTTGTCTGTTATAATGCCTTTCACAGCAAGGATATTATTTTTTAGAAAGATGGAACGGCTCGTTAATGGGACTTTCAACTAAAACACAGAAAAAACTTTGGCATATCATTCCTACCAGAAGCGAATCTGAGCAATTAGCCCAGTCGCTGAATATTTCTCCGCTGGTTGCGCAAGTACTGATAAACCGCGATATCTGTGACGCACAGCAGGCATCGCTTTTTCTGGATCCTAAGCTGGCATCACTCATCAAGCCTGAAGAGATGCCGGGAGTCCCGGCGGCGGTTGAAAGAATTGCTAAAGCTATCAAAAATAATGAGAAAATAACTATTTACGGTGATTATGATGTAGACGGCATCACAAGTGTTTCGATTCTGCTGCACCTTTTAAAACTTTTAGAAGCCAATGCCGATTTTTATATCCCACACAGAATAGACGAGGGTTATGGTCTGAATCTCGATGCGGTAAAATCGCTGGCCCAATCAGGTACACAACTTTTGATAACTGTAGACTGCGGCATCGGGGCAATTGAAGCAGCAAAACAGCTGAAAGAATTGGGAGTTGATTTGATTGTCACCGACCATCATCAGCTTGGCGGGCAATTGCCGGAAGCGGCTGCTATCGTTCATACGGCCCTTGACCCTGATTATCCGAATCAATTTTCTTGCGGCGCAATGGTTGCATATAAAATAGCGTGGGCTTTGGCAAATGAATTTAATCCAGGTCAAAGGCTTGACCCGCCACTGCGAAACTTCATGATAAACGCAACAACACTTGCAGCGATGGGCACTATTGCTGACGTGATGGATTTACGCGGGGAAAACAGAATACTGGTAAGCTACGGTTTGAAGGCGCTACCTCAATGTCAGCTTTCCGGAATCCAGGCTCTGATAGATTCAACTAACCTTACAGGCCAGGGACTCGACAGTTTCCATGTTGGTTATCGTCTGGCGCCCATGCTCAATGCTGCCGGCAGAATGGGGCATGCAAGACTGGCTGTCGAACTTATCACCAGCGAAAACCACATGCGGTCTATGCAGATAGCAGACTACCTTAAACAGCAAAACGATTTGCGCAGAAGCTGTGAAAAAAAGATGCTCAAACAGGCATATGAATTAATTACTCAACTTGGATTTAATCATCCGGACCGCAAAAGCATCGTTTTGGCAAATGATAACTGGCATGTTGGTGTTGTTGGCATTGTTGCTTCAAGGATAGTAGATAAATATTACAAGCCTACTATAATGATAAACACTTCCAACGGTATAGCTCACGGCTCAGCGAGGTCGGTTAAAGGATTCAACATACTTGCCGCTATTAATTCTTTCAGCAAATATCTGATAAGTGCCGGAGGGCACAAAATGGCTGCCGGTGTCACACTAAAAACAGAAAAAGTTCCGGATTTTGTCGATGCGATTGAAGAATATGCACAGCAGCACCTGACTAATGATGACAACATCGATAAATTAACGATAGATGCTCAAGCAAAACTCGAACAATTTACCGAAAAGACCGTAAGGGAGTTAGAGAACCTTGGGCCATTCGGACAGGGAAACCCTGAACCGATATTTGCTACAAAGGGTGTCAGATTGTACAGCCCACCGAGAAAAGTCGGCTCTAAAAATGACCACCTTCAGGTTGCTATTAAAGATAATACCAGCTCGCTGAAATGTATCGGGTTTGGAATGGGAAAATATGAAAAGAAATTGCTGGAGAATGAGTTCTTTAACGTGGCATATCAGCCTCAAATCAATACTTATAACAGCCTTTCTTCTGTACAGCTGGTTTTAACTGATATTCAATTTGAATAATTATGGGGTGTAATTATGAACAGATTTGATCGAAGAGGTTTTTTGAAAGCATCTTTTTCAACTGCAGCAGCTATCATTGCGGGGCTTAATTTACCATCAGTCGCAAAAGCTGACCAAAATACTATATCCTGTAAAGATTTCAGGACTAAAATTTCGCATAAAGCAAAACCATGGACTCATTTAAATTTTTATAATGACACAAAGAATTTTACCTTTGCGATAGTATCCGACCGAACAGGATATTTCCGCCCGGGAGTTTTCAATTCAGCCGTCAACAAACTGAACCTTATGCTTCCGGAATTTGTTATGAGCGTGGGGGATTTGATCGACGGCAACAATGGTA
>JAGLTN010000136.1 GCA_023135255.1 Planctomycetota bacterium | reverse complement strand
AGGCCCATAAGCATAAGCCTTCAACAATCCAAGTGACGTAGTGCCGGACTGCCTCAGCTTATAAGCATCGTGCCCTTTGCCTATTAAAGTTGTATGGTAATAAGGGTCAGTCGATTTCATCCACATCGCTATAGTCATCGACCCATACCTAAACTGTGCCCAGCCCGCGTCGCCGCTGCCGTCAATTCCAACGAATGCTCCGTTAACAGACTCAAATGCCTGCCCCCCGAAAGGCCCATCGACATAACTATAAGTGCCCGAACCACCTGTCAACTTCAACGAACCATCCCGACCGTTCCCGCTCGAATCAACCATGTCACCGTCAAATTTCCACCAGCCAGCCAAACTGTTACCTGTCGTGGAAAATTCCCATATATCACCCTTACAGGCATACTCGTTTTCAGCAACACCATCTACACGCCAATAATATGTCTGCCCGTACTCAAGCCCATTGACGTCATAAACGATCGCACCTGTGTTCATCAACTCAGCGCCGAGAGTATCACCCCTGCTCGCATCATTAACATCATTAAAATCTGTCCCTAAATATATATCATAACTCTTCGAAAATGCCCCGCCCTTTTCCCATTCAAGAACAACAGATGTCCCGATAGCCTCTGCTCCGTCATCAGGACTCGGATCAAGAACCTTTCGATAAATATCACCAACGATTTCCTGCACCTCACCCTGACTCAGCACTCTGTCGTAAATCCTGACATCGTCAATATAGCCTTTAATGTTCCTGCTCGTCCCGCCCGCCAAAACCTCTAAATTCTGTCCTATCGCGACATCCCAGTTATTAGTAGCGATTGCACCGCTCCCTGCCGTCTGAGCATCAAGCACTCCATCAACATAAAGCTTCACATAGCTGCCGTCATAAATCGCCGCGATATGATGCCACGTCCCGTCAACGACAACATCATCGCCCTCAGCCTTCACCCTACCGCCTTCAAGATAATATGTCCCTCTGCTAAGTCTGCCTTCCCAGCCACCTTCCTGTTCAATTCGATATCCGCCTATATTGCCCTTAGTGAGAAAAGCTGCCAAACTCATATACGACAGATCAGGCTGCTTATACCACAAACACATACTCATAGGCCCAGTTATATCTGCCCATGTATCTGCTCCCCCTTCCAACTTACCGCCCCCGCAATTGACATAGTTGTACCCGCTGAGAGAAATACATCTCCCAAGCACTCCAACCGTATAGCTCGGCGAATTAATACCCGTCCCGTCATGACCATTGCCTGAACTGTCAAGCGTATTATCTTCCAGCTCCCACCGGGCAACCAACCCATCCAAAACAACATCAGCCGCAGCAAAAGATAAATTAAAAACAAACAAAAGAACCGAAATGATAATAACCAACTTTTTCATCACATACCCCATCCATTATCAAAAAAACCACATTAATAAGAAATAAGCCTACACACCCCCTCATTATACAAAAAACCACCCCCAAAAGCAATCAAAAACAAATAACCCCCAAGCCCCCCCTTTTCA
>JAGLTN010000135.1 GCA_023135255.1 Planctomycetota bacterium | reverse complement strand
ATATTAAAGTAACCATAAGGGTCGCCATCGACAAATGCGTAAACCGGAATTTTCAGCTGATCAGTAAGTCTTCTGATAAAACGTCTGCATGCTCTTGTCGGAACACCACCCATACTGATAAGGATGCAGCTCTTCTTTTTCCAGTAATCATATTTTACGAGTCTTTGGAACATACCTGCGGTTTCTATTGCGAGTATGAATTTTGCATTGCTCTGGAATTTAAGTCCTTCGACATCAGTTGGGATCGAATACGCCCCGGAGCCGAATTTTGTACAGTCGATCTTGAGTGGTTTTCCTTTGGAATCTTTATCTATTACAATAAGCTTACCAGCGATGTCTCCGCCTTTTTCCTCAGGTGTGAATTTGAGCTGTTCACGGTTTACCCCGAACATCGCTTCGACGTCATCCATGATCGTATCTGATTCAGTCTGTTCTTTGAAACCAGCTTTGCCCCAGTTCTTAGAGATATAATATGCTTCCCTTTTGGTGGCCATGTCATCACTGTCGACTAGCTCTTTGGATAACGACATCATCTTTAACGTCTGGGCAAAAGTTTTGACCGTACTAACAGTTAAAGTCCTGAGCTTACTTTTGCCGAGCATTTCAAAATAACCGACCTTTGCCTGATATTTAATATTATTTAACGACCGTATCGGCGTGGTCATCGTCGGGGATTTGCCCTTAAGAATCTTGTTGTGAACATCTTTTGCTGCGTCAGTGATCTTTTTAGTTACTAAAACCTTACTCGTCTGTCTTGGCATTTAATGCTCCAAAAAAAATTACTACATAATTGCCTTAATACTAGCGGATAAACTGAAATTTTCAAGCAATTTTAACCTGACCAATTTTTGCTGGTAAAATACGCAAAAAAAGTTTCTAAATAAAGTTTTTTTTCTTGCATAAATACGCCGAAAACAATATAATCAGCTTGTTCTTGTTAGTTAGTAAGGAATGCTTTTGGGAAAGTGCTTCTACTTACAGTGGCATCGGTGAGAGAGGCTCTTTTTTAGGTTTACAATGAAATAATGCCGTTTTTAACGGCTTATGAACCTCGGCGAGGCAGCGTGG
>JAGLTN010000134.1 GCA_023135255.1 Planctomycetota bacterium | reverse complement strand
CTATCACCCCGATTCGCCTTCGGCGCAATCATTGGGGGAAATGTACTGGTTTATAAAACGTGTGTGAAATTTTTTCTTGCGAAAATGACAATATAATTGTATAATACGGAAAATTGGGCATTTATGGCTGGCACGAAAACTATGCGTGATTCGTATATAAAAGGGTGCCGTCTGACCCAGGGAGCTATTTGGATCCGAAAATCATTGTGCAACAGAGTCACCTATAACTATTTTGTGAGAAATGTTCAGCAATGACAAGTGCTGATATTATTTTAGAACATTTTATTTAAAGGAGCGGGATTATGAAATTGAACGAAACAATGAGTAAGACAGGTTTTTATGTGCTAATACTGACACTTGTTCTTATTGCTTCTCAAGCTGTTTTGGGAGATAATCTTGAAATTGTTCCTCTGGATAATTTTGAACCATCTGGCCAATCAGGCGGGCCGTTCACCCCGTCATTTAAGGAATATCAACTGACCAATATTGGTCCCAACTCTCTTTGGTGGGGTGCTTATAAAACAGTAGATTGGCTGGATTTGGAACCAGATTGGGGACCATTGGCTTCTGGTGCATCGGCAACAATTACAGTAAGTCTGACACCGGAAACAAATTTATTGCCTGAAGGAATTTATACCGATACTATATCATTTACCGATATTACTAACGGTGGAGAACAATCCCGCGGCGTAACTTTATCTATAATATCTTCAGGGGCTTTGGAAGTAACACCTGCTGAAGATTTTGAGCCATCAGGCGCACCTGGAGGACCATTTACGCCATCTTCAAAAGAATATCAATTAACAAATAGTGGTGACAGTTCGATTGATTGGCAAATTGACAAAACTGTGAACTGGCTCGACATCGACGTTAATGATGGTACACTGGATCCCTGTGAGTACACAATGGTGACCGTGAGCTTAAATACGGCAGCCGAGTCGTTGGCAGGTGGAGTCTATACTGATACACTGATATTTAATGACATTACCAACGATGAACAACAAACACGAGGTGTTACTTTATCAATATCAATTGGAAGCGTTTGGGTTAATCCAGGCATTTTTGATGTTGACATAGTAGAAGGATGCACCTCAACCGAGACCTTAACAATTGGAAATGATGGTATCGAAGATTTGGATTTTATGATTCGGACTCATCAAGTTGGTAGCTCGGAGGATTCAGGAGAAAGGATTGCTGGTGTTTTAACGGCACAAGGGGAAGGAATACTTCCTGTACCAACAGACCACGACTTTACGGTAGCAGGAGAAACGCCCTATAAGCCTGGTGAGTTGATAGTTCGTTTTGCTGCTAAAGCAAATGGACAATTGTGCAGTATGGGAGATAAGAACCAAATTCTGAGTTCTGTTGGAGGGGGTAACATAAAACGCAATTTTAATATTGTACCGGGTCTTAGTGTTGTAACACTACCGGCAGGGATGACAGTGGAAGAAGCACTGCAACAATTCAATGGAGCTGATGGTATTTTATATGCCCAGCCCAACTATGAAGTAAAGGCAATATCGACGTTTCCTGATGACCCACGATTTGACGACCTTTGGGGTATGCACAATACAGGGCAAACCGGCGGGACAGCAGATGCTGATATTGATGCACCGGAGGCGTGGGATATAAGTACTGGCAGTAGCGAAATCATTGTGGCAGTTATCGACACAGGAGTTGGCTATACACATCCTGATCTGGCGGCGAATATGTGGGTCAATGAAGCTGAAAAGAATGGGACGCCCGGTGTTGATGATGACGGCAATGGTTACGTGGATGACATTTACGGCTATGATTTTTGCAACTATGATGGTGATCCTATGGATGATCATTATCATGGTACACATTGTGCTGGAACTATCGGAGGGATTGGCAATAATAGCGAAGGTGTAGCAGGTGTGAACTGGAATGTCAGGATAATGGCTCTAAAATTTCTTAGCGCGAGTGGTGGCGGCTGGACAGATGATGCAATTAAATGTATAGAGTATAGCACCCTTATGGGAGCAAACCTTTCAAGCAACTCGTGGGGTGGTGATAGTTATAGTCAAGGCCTTAAGGACGCGATAGATGCAGCAGGAGCAGCGGGAATGCTGTTCGCCGCAGCGGCTGGTAATGATAATGAGGATACCGATGTACATCCGCATTATCCATCAAGTTATGATTGTGAGAGTATAATCTCAGTAATGGCCACGGATCACTCTGATAACAAGGCAGGCTTTTCCTGTTGGGGACCGGTTTCAGTTGATTTAGGTGCACCAGGTGTGGACATTTTAAGCTGCCAACTTGGTGGTGGGTATAAGTATGCAAGCGGAACTTCGATGGCAACGCCTCACGTGGCTGGGGCATGTGCACTTATCTGGTCAATGAATCCGGCAATGAGTAAT
>JAGLTN010000133.1 GCA_023135255.1 Planctomycetota bacterium | reverse complement strand
TGGCGGCGTCAGAAATACTCACCCTACGACAAGTAGGATTGCGTTTTCTTCCTTGCCAGCCTTGTCCTCGCTCAGTCAAAAATAAAACCTAATTTATTTACAAGTCCTAAGATATCTCCAGCCCTAAAACCGTAATATCGTCGAACTCGGCTTTCATGATCTTTTCGTTTTCGATTGCTTCTTCGATCCTTGCGAAGATCTGGTCGAGTTTCAGGTTGCTAATATCGCTGAAATTTTCTTTGAGGTAAAAACCTTTTTTTTCATCGAAGTCCGCTATGTAAGGCTCAGTTCCGTCGGAATACATTATCAGCCTGTCGCCGGGTTCCAGCTGTATCGTCTGCTCATGATAATCGGTTTGTTCAAATATGCCAAGCAATGCGCCTCTTGTTTCTATTTGCTGAGGTTCCTGTCCTTGTCTTATTAAAATCGGATAAGGATGGCCCGCTCTTGCGCAGGTCAGCTCGAGAGTTTCGGTATTAAGCAGGCAATAACAGCATGTAGCAAACTGTTGGCCTGATAATTTCTGTTCTGTCATGCGTTTATTGAGATTGGAAATAACTTCTGCGGGAGAAAAGATATAATAATCGTTTTTCCTGGTACGCCTCATAACGATCGCCTGCTTGAGGAACATCGTTAAAAGGGCAGCGGGCATTGAATGGCCTACCGCATCAGCTATATAAAAAGCAATATGTGTTTCATCTACACGTGCAACATCATAGATATCACCAGATACCCATTCTGCGGGTTTGAAAAGAGTAGACCACTTGAGGTTTTTGTTGTCAGGTAGTGTTTTAGGCAAAAAATCCCTTTGTACCAGTCCTGCCATTCGCAACTGCTGTTCAAGATTCTCAGCCATATCACTTGTTATATGTTTTTCTCTTAGCTCTTTCACTTTCTCGCTCATATTTTTAGTTATCCCCACCATTTTTATAGGACTATATAATAATTCTGATAATAAAACCGGTTAAACACAATTACATTTCGTCTGGTAAGGTGGGTGACTTTGGTAATTTTTAGTTTAATTTGTGTAAAAAAGATATGATGTGAAGAGGTTTTGCCGGTTAAGAGAAGATCGCAGAGCCTATACGCAGAATTGTTGCCCCTTCTTCTATGGCAGCGATGTAGTCTCCGCTCATTCCCATGCTTAACTCGGTAAATTCAGGTCCGACCATTCTTTCGCCTTTGATTTCCCAAAACAGCTCTCTTGCCCGAATAAAGCAGGCTTTTGCAATATCCTTATTTCGGGTAAGCGGAGCCATCGTCATCAGACCTACAAGGTTTAAGTTCGACATTGTTTGGAATTGTTCTGCGAGATGTGTTGCTGCTCCGACAGGTACACCATATTTTTGCGGTTCCAGTGAGGTATTGACCTGGAGCAGAATTTTAGGTTTTAGATTTAACTTCCCTGCTGCTGTATTGAGTTCTTCTGCCAGACGAAGTGTATCTACAGAATGTATCAATGATGCTATCGTAAGTGCCGGTCTCACTTTGTTTCTCTGAAGATGGCCTATCATATGCCAGTTGA
>JAGLTN010000132.1 GCA_023135255.1 Planctomycetota bacterium | reverse complement strand
AATTGGTGTCATTTGTCAATCAAAATATCGTCAAACGACGCTTAGGGCGTGAATTCTGGGTTTTTTATTATTTTGTCTTTGAAATGAATTTTTTGTTCTGATAATGGGATATATATTTCTGATATAATCATTTTAAACGCCTCTTTGCTTGACAAATCACACCAAATTGTCGATAATAAGCATATAAGCAGTTTAATACCGATTTACGCAGGAGAAAAGCCTATGCGTCTGGTCGTAAAACAAAATGATATCATTATCAAAGAACTGCAGTTTTCTAAAGGTCCGATTTATATCGGTCGCCACGAACACAGCCAGGTTTCTTTGCCGGATACCTCTGTTTCAAGAAGGCACGCTGTACTCACAAAAACAAAGCGGGGCGATTGGTCCATAGAAGATCTCGACTCGGCAAATAAGACTTACTTAAATGCTCAGCAAGTGCAAAAAGCAGAAGTAAAAGACAGCGATATTATCCGCATCGTTGATTTTACTATTGACATCATTTTAAAGGAAAATCACATACAAACACCAATGAACCTTGCTGATACTCTAATTCCACCTTCTCAGACTCAAAGTGTGATTATTAGAAAGACCTTTTCATCTGATGCTCCACCAATAAGAATGCCGGCAACAAGAATAGAACAATTTACTAAAGCAACTGAATTGATCTGCGAAGCAAATCTGATTGGAGAGATTGTAAAAGTACTTATAAAAATAGTGCTTAATCAGTTCGCAGGCTATAATTGCTGGGTCGGTTTAAGAATGCAGGTTGAAGGGCCGTTCGAAAATTATCTTGGTAAAAACCGAACTGGTCAACTCGTAGACCTCAACGAGATTAAACTAAAACCAAGGATCAACGAAGCACTTGAAAAATCGCAATATCTTCTTTTCCCAAGGCTCTCACTGCCAAGGGGCAAAAGGAATATGCAGTCCGCTATGATTGTCCCTGTCGTGGGAGCACAAGGCTGTTATGGTGTAATATATGTAGACAACACTCTCGTCCACGAACATTATAGCCTCGCAGATCTCGACTACCTCATGCTAATGGCGATTCACACTGCTGCATTTATCCGAAATTTCTAAAGCTGACCATTTGTCGATTAGCGTTTGTATTTACCCATTAACTGTCCCTGGCCGAGTATATGTCCCTGCATCTTTTCCAGCAGCAAATCCTTGTCCATAACAGTTACACTATCAATATGCTTATCAATCGCATATATCTTAAAGAAGTAACGATGTGTCCCGCTCGGCGGGCAGGGGCCTCCATAACCGGTATGTCCGAAATCATTTATGCCTTGTCGAATACCATTTTCTAATGTCTCGTCGCCCGGCACATTTTCATCCAGACCTTTCATCCAGCTGGCAATATCATATATCACCCAATGAACAAATGTTCCCACAGGCGCATCCGGATCGTCACAGATTATCGCAATAGAAATTGTCCCCTCCGGCAGATTCGCCCACTGAAGCGCAGGAGAAATATTCTTCCCGTCACAGCCGAACTTCTTGTCAAGCATATCCCCGTCAGAAAACGATAGGCTTGTTAATTTTATTTCCATAATCAACCTCTCTTATTTTAAGCCTTGAATTCCTGCCCCTATAATAATTATATTTTTCATTGAGGGAAATATATATTTTACTGTTTTTTAATATCTGTTAGAATACCTGTTCCGGTTGTGGCAGCCTTTTGAAAGAATTTTACATGAGTTTTCTTACTATTTTGATAATTGCGGCAGCACTTGCAATGGACGCTTTCTCAGTTTCCATCGCAACCGGCGCTGCCTACAAAAAAACCGGCAATCTCAACGCTCTGAAAATGGCGTTCTTTTTCGGTGCTTTCCAGGCGGTCATGCCTATCATAGGTTGGCTCGCAGGTCTGAGCTTCCGAAAATACATCGAATCTTTCGACCACTGGATAGCATTCGCCTTGCTCGCTGCGGTAGGGGGTAAAATGATATATGAAGCAATTTTCACAAAACAAAAGCAGCAGAAAAACAACCCAATGACCCTGACACTGTTGCTGGTCCTCTCTATCGCTACCAGCATAGACGCTCTGGCAGTAGGCATAACCTTTTCACTCATAGCAGAATCGATCGCCAAAGCTGTAATAGTTATAGGTCTGGTGACATTTGCCTTCTCCTACATTGGAGTTTTCATAGGCGAAAAGTTAGGCCATTTCTTCGAAAACAAAATGGAAATAGCAGGGGGTTTGATGCTATTGGCTATAGGAATAAAAATCCTCTTCGAACATCATGTCTTTAATTAAAGCAGCATCTTTCACCCATTCTGTAGCTTGTCATCGCTAAGAACAAACTCACTCGCAAGCAAACCAGCCACAATCGAAAAAAAAAGAATTAGACGAATAAAGATTTTTAAATTCAAAACTGCCGCATCTTCACTTATAATCATGAAAATATGGTTTCTACTTCAGGTTTAAGAGGATAAATTTAACTTTTTAAAGACGTTTTATGAAGAACATTAAAAAAGCATTAAGCAAATACTGGGGTTACGATAGCTTCTTACCATTACAGCAGGAAGCTATGAACTGCATCAACTCAGGTCGCGATTCAATCGTGATCCTGCCAACAGGCGGCGGCAAATCACTTTGCTTCCAGGCCCCCGCGGTAATAATGCCGGGCCTTGCCATCGTCGTCTCTCCGCTGATATCTCTTATGAAGGACCAGGTCGACGCACTCTGTGAATGTGGCGTACCAGCGCAGCGGATCGACAGCTCTCTAACATACGAGCAGCAAAAAGAAGTCTTCGAAAAAATAAATAAAAAGCAGCTTAAACTGCTATACCTGGCCCCGGAGCGCCTCGTCTCGCCCAGCTTTCTTGAGTTCCTCAAAAAAACAGATATATCCTTTATTGCCATCGATGAGGCCCATTGCGTCAGTATGTGGGGCCACGATTTCCGCCCCGAATACCGTCAGCTTGGCTCACTTAAGCATCTCCTGCCGAATGTAACTATCGCTGCCTACACCGCAACTGCAACCAGACAGGTACAAGATGACATCGCCGACCAGCTAAACCTCAACGACCCGAAAATGCTGATAGGCTTATTCGACAGACCAAACCTCATCTACAAAGTCAGACCAAGAAGCAACATTGTCAAACAAGTCTGTGAAGTCCTCGACAAACATAAAAACGAATCCGGCATCATCTATTGCATCAGGCGAAAAGATGTCGACGATATGTGCGATAAATTGTCAGCCAAAGGCTACTCCGTCGCACCATATCATGCTGGTCAATCTCAAATAACCAGAAAGAAAAATCAGGACAGGTTCATCAAGGAAAAAGTCGACACCATCATAGCAACCATAGCTTTCGGCATGGGAATAGACAAGTCAAACGTCCGCTATGTGATCCATACTGGTATGCCAAAGTCCCTCGAACACTATCAGCAGGAAAGTGGCCGAGCAGGTCGTGACGGGCTCGAAGCAGAATGCATATTATTCTATTCTGGTGGTGACTATGGAATATGGAAAAGCTTCTCAAGAGACTTGCCACCCCAGCCGCAGCAAATAGCACTGGAAAAACTCGCCTGCATGTACAGATTTTGTACTTCCGCTGTTTGCAGACACAAATCGATATTGCAATACTTCGGCCAGGACCTCGAAAAAGAAAACTGCCAGGCTTGCGATATCTGCGTTGGTGAGCTGGATTGCGTAGAAGATGCCCTGATAATCGCACAAAAAATAATCTCCTGCACCGCACGCCTCAACCAGCAATTCGGAGCAGCATACACATCATTAGTACTCGTAGGCTCAAAGGATCAAAGAATCCTGCAAAACAACCATGACACACTAAGCACCTATGCGATTCTCGATCAGTACCCCCAAAAAAATGTTCGCGACTGGATCGAACAATTAGTAGGCCAGCTCTGTCTGGAAAAAACCGGTGAATTCAACACTCTGACAATAACAGAAAAAGGCATACAGGTTCTAAAGGGACAGCTGACACCTCGATTGCTCAAACCTGTAAAAAAAGAAACCAAAACCAGACTCCCAAAAACTGTCTCAGATTCTTGGCTGGGTGTTGACAAAGAACTGTTCGACATACTGAGAAAATTACGTGCTGAAATCGCTTCAGAAAAAAAGGTCCCCGCCTATATAGTTTTTGGTGATGCAGCGCTGCGTGACATGGCAAGAAAAACCCCTATCACCGAAGAAGACTTTCTGAATGTAAAAGGCGTCGGTGAAATGAAATGCAAACAGTATAGCCAAAAAATCCTTGAAGCAATAAAACAATACTGCATAGAAGCCAACTAAAATCGCCTGCCAACCGAAACGTCAAAAAAATACCCCGCTAAAAATGCAAACAACTTCCGCGTGCTTAAATCTCGAATTTTTACTGGCTGATATCCTGACTGCCGTTATCCTGCAAAAGCCCATGCAGACGATTTGTCGCCCTGAGCAGTCGGCTGTTGACGCTCTCAATGCTTATACCCATAGCCTTAGCAATAAGGTTGCTGGGTTGCCCCTTGACATAACGCAGCACCATAGGCTCAATATACCCATTGGGCAATTTTGATATTGCCGAGTACAGTCTCTTTTTATTTTGTAATGTAGAAAGCATCGTATATATTTCCGTTTATCCGCAAAACTTGTACTATATAAGACGCACAAAGGCTTTGAACTATTGTACTACATAAGATGCATAATTGTTACAAATTATTTCATTTTTTTTTAAATCCGTAAAAATATTTACACCCCAACTCCGCTATTTTGCCTATTTTCTAATCTAAAGGGCAATTTCCATGTCGAAATGATTTTTTAGAGCATTTTAATATTTTCTGTTCGCATTTAGGC
>JAGLTN010000131.1 GCA_023135255.1 Planctomycetota bacterium | reverse complement strand
TAGTAATTCCGACTCCGACGAGTTCGTGCAGTAGCCCATTCTCGCCGGAATTACTACTCGGTTTTTATATTGTTTTTATTTTGGTTAGGAATATAATTGTTTTGAGTTGGGTAGTAAAATACAGAGAGTTGTGTTCTGTGTGGAAAAGAAAACCGTCTTATAGGCCACTTGACTTGGCAAGCGGAAGATAGTTTACGAGCAGATTCCTCCGCTCGCTTCGCTCGGTCGGAATGACCGTGTTTGTGCATTTGGTGACATGTGATGCAACTATGTCGCCCGGGTTAAATTTTTTAGCTTATTGCAAAGGGAGTTTATTATGGCTTTTGATCGTTTGTTCAAGAAATGTATTTTGGTAATATTTGCTTCATTTTTGAGTTTGCTTTGCGGATGTTACATCCCCTTAGACAATGAAAGAATAGGTACACAAGAGGTACTCGGTGAAAGAAAAGATGAGCAGGGTAAGATTGTGGAAGAAGTCTTAAAAACATATATTCATAATAGTATATTTGTAATTTTGGGCCCTGATGGTCAGGGAGAAACCGGTACGATGGAAACGAAATACCGCCTCAGAAAAGGCGAAATCATAAAAAAATTACCTCACATAGATTCCTTTATAAGTAGAAATAAATATCAAATCAAGAAACCCATTTTGCCAGTAGGCAACAGTGAAAAATGGGTTGCAATAGCACCACATGAAATTAAATCATGGTATACAGCAGATATATGTGTGATAGTTTTTGACGAAAATATACTATATAAAGAATTAATAATCCCTGACTGCACCCGCATAAAAGCCGGAAGCCGTGATGAAGAATATGACATCGAATTTGAAGATGACAATACAATCGCAATCATACACACTCAAAACGGTGATTATCTTTTAAATGTAACAGATGACACTTTCGAGAAAATTTAGGCGACCCAGATGCAGATTATATTTTGGACCAATAGGGACAAGCATGTAGGCTCATTGCTCTTGGGGTTGTCGTTGGGGGGCAGCCTATTTTGTTTTCTTTTTTCTTACTTATATAGGTTTGACGAGTAGATTCCTCCGCTCGCTGTGCTCGGTCGGAATGACATAGAGGGCTGCGCTCGGTTGAAATAACAAATTGAGAAAACGCGGCGATGACGCTTTGGGCTCGGATATTGGGGATTGAGGGGTTCCTATTTTATAGGGGGTGTGAAATCCGCTGTTTTTTTATGCGCGTATGCGCGATATTATTTTTGGGCTGTAATTAGGTATTGCAGGAATTGTATTACGGGCATAGAATGCGGCTTAGGGATTTTTTTTGGTAAGGAAACTGACGCAATGAGAAGGTTTGGGCTTTATGTAATCGTCATTTTGTTTTTTGTACAGATTGCAATTGGAGATGTTCGGCTGGCGAGGCTTGTTAGTGGTGGGATGGTATTGCAGCAAAAGAGTAAGGTTGCTATCTGGGGCTGGGCTGATGTCGGGGAGAAAATAGAGGTTAGGCCTATATGGCAAAAGGACGGGGTTAAGACGGTTGCTGGTAAGGATGGTAAGTGGAAAGTTAGGATTGAGACAGGTGAGGCGGGTGGGCCTTTCGCGATCGCAATTAAGGGTAATAATGAGATAATATTGAAGGATGTGTGGGTTGGAGAAGTTTGGGTTTGCAGCGGGCAGTCTAATATGCGGCTTAAGGTTTCGAGGTGTGATAATGCGGAGAGTGAAATTGCTGCGGCGAGTTGGCCTGGGATAAAATTGTTTCAGGTGAAAGGTGCGCTGAGCGATGAGCCTTTAGAAGATTGTCAGGGGAAGTGGCAGAGTTGCGATCCGAACAGTGTTAAGGATTTTAGTGCTGCGGGTTATTATTTTGGCAGGGAGCTTTACAAAAAGCTTGGTGTGCCTATCGGGCTTATTCAGGCGAGTTGGGGTGGGACGCCTGCGGAAGCGTGGACGAGTAAGGAGGCGTTGGAAGGTGACAGGGAGTTGAAGGTTATTCTGGAAAAATATGGTGAGATGGCAGTT
>JAGLTN010000130.1 GCA_023135255.1 Planctomycetota bacterium | reverse complement strand
AATATTTTTTAGATTCTTCAAGCATGTTTTAGGCTACCATTAACAAGTTCGAATTTTTGATGACAACAGCGTTTATTGATACGCTTTCTGGATTGCAGATTGCATTTTTTGCACCTCATCCTCAGTTAATTCGGCAAAATGAGATTTGCGTTTTTTAGATGAAATCACACCATGGTTCTGCAAACAAAAGCGAATGAATAAATCGATTTGCCGGTCAGGCATATCAACAATATCCCGGATAGCTTTTTTGGTTACATCGTAGTTTTTCAGAAAATTCAGTTCTTCAACCAGTTCTTTTTCAATCGTTGTCCGGATAAATACAAAAAGAGCTTCGGCTATAATTGTCATATCAGGATAACGGTAATAAAACGCTGTTTGATTTCTAACGTTCATCTTGCCATCTTCATCAAGCGTGTAATCAATCAAAGGGATTAAGGGCTTTGAAAAACTTTCCAATGCGGTATCATAAGCATCCATGTCATTCAGCATCGCCGCTGAAATCGGAAAAATTAGTCCCTCAGGAGTAAAACCATGGCGGGCAAGAATATTATGAATCAGAAATCTGTGAATTCTACCGTTACCATCTTCAAACGGATGCATAAAGACAAAGCCAAAAGCAACAACTGCCGCGTGGATTACCGGATGCAGTTGGGATTTATCCATCTCCTCATGTGACAAAATCAGGCCTTTCATTAAATCACTTATATCTTGTGGCCGTGGTGAGATAAAGTGAATTTTCTCCTGCTGCCACGCAACCATCTCGCCTACATAATTTTGATTATCACGATAGTCTTTGTTAGCATAACGGGGATCAACAATACGATTCTGTAAATCAACCAAAGCATCTTTGTTGACAAAATCATCTTTCCCAGCAATGTGTAATAGTGAAATAAAACGTTCTGTACGGGTAGCATTTGGTGTAATATGCTCAATAGCAAACGACGATTTAGTTTCTTTCGTATATAGGTAACTTACCGCACGCTTTAAAAACTTCGCAGGATAACCCGCCAAAATATTGCGGCATCTCTTGCTAAGATCAGAATTTTCAAATTTTAGCATTGTTTCGGTCCTGCGAACCACTGGACAAAATTTTGAATTGCCCAGCATGTTATCTCGAATACGCTGACGGCGAATCCTCCGGCCCTGGGTAGTGTAGTATCCATCCTTATTTAGAAGATCAACATAATTACCATTGGTGAGATCGCCAATTTGCAGCTGTTTGCCGGTTATCCATTCATACAGGTACCAAACACGCCTGGTATATTGTCCATGCGGTTTAGCAGTGATCCAAGAGACAAGTTCTTCAGTGTCTATTTTGCTGAAAACACCGAAAAGAATTTCGAGGTTGATTCCATCATACTTAAGGGCAAACTCAAGATGATTCACCTGAACATCGCCCGGCCAATAGTCTTTGGGTAAAATTTCTCGGATACGGCCATCGGACTCGACAATTCTTTGATGTACGGAACCGCCAGTCTCTGATGTATGCCAGTGCGGCAGTACCTGCAGGTCAAATTGCTGGATAAGAAAGGCATAACCTGCCGGCCTGAATTTATCTGATTTCGGAAAATCCTTTACCATCACTTATTCCTTTAGAAAAACAGTTATACCATCAGAATTATAGTTACAAATCGGCCATTTGCAAGGGAAACACTTATAAGAAATATTAAAATCACAAAAACAGTTATATTTTAACAGAAAGATAGGAAAATTGTTACAACAGCTATAAATACAGTGGGGGGTATCCCGTAGTGTGGTGTAGGTCGAGGAGTTTCACCTTGACCCCAACCCCAAACCGGACGTGCAAGTTTCCAAGCATCCGGCTTTCCAGATATTTCTAAACTTCATTTCGAGTAGGTCTTATTCTTATGACAATTAATGCACAAAGTCTGCACATTGTCAATGTAATTTGCCTGCTCAAAACTGGCAAAGTTCCTTACGGGTTTAATATGGTCTGCATTAGATGTTTTCGCTGTCACGGTTCTGTCACAGCTTTGACACTTGTAGTCATCTCTTTGCAGTGCCTGCCACTTCAAATCAAATTGTCCTTTGCGTCTTCCCTCAAAGAATTGAGTGGCAACTTCATAATCATGGTCTTCCAGATACTCAGCTTTTACTGGCTCGTAA
>JAGLTN010000013.1 GCA_023135255.1 Planctomycetota bacterium | reverse complement strand
CCGTGGCAGTTCGGCTGGGGGCCGCAGGACGACTGCCAGGCTGTTGCATCTATCCTCAAAGCTCTCGATATGGGCATAAATTGGATAGATACCGCACCCATCTACGGCTGTGGCCATAGCGAAGAACTCGTCGGTAATGCATTAAAGCAAACCTCTGCCAAACCACTCATAGCAACCAAGTGCGGCCTGCTTTGGAACGAAAAAAGAGAAAAAACCGAATGCCTCGACGCCGACAACATCACAAAAGAATGCAACGACAGCCTGAAAAGGCTCGGCATCGAAACAATAGACCTGTACCAGATGCACTGGCCAATCCCGGACAACCAGATAGAAGAGGCCTTCGAGGCAATGGCAAAACTCGTCAAACAGGGAAAAGTAAGGCACATCGGCATATCGAACTGCACAACCGACCAGCTAAAAAGAATCCGCAACATTCACACCGTTGCTTCACTTCAGCCACCATACAGCATGCTGAAAAGAACCTTCGAAGGCAACCTGGCTGACTATTGCAAACAAAACAATATTGGTGTCATTGTCTACAGCCCAATGCAGAGAGGTCTGCTCACCGGAAAATTCAACTATGAAAGATTAAAAAAACTCGCCCCAGACGACCACAGATTAAAACACCACGACTTCAATGACCTGCCTTTCTCTACCACTATGGAATTAGTCGAAAATTTAAAACCAATAGCTGAAAAAAACAATATAACATTAGCTCAACTTGCGATAAGCTGGACCCTGAGGTCAAACATCGTTACCGCCGCTATAGTAGGCGCAAGAAACCCGGACCAGATAACAGAAACAGCAAAAGCCTCCGACATCGAGCTAAGCACTGAAGACATAAACAAAATCCAACTACTGTTAAAACAAAGACAGCAAAAGTTAAATAATTAAAAGAGAATAATATGGCAAAGAACAAAAGTCTTTACGCAAGTCCGTTAGTAGAAAGAAACGCCTCCGTCGAAATGTCGGAGATCTTCGGCCCAGACAAAAAATTCTCCACGTGGAGAAGGCTTTGGCTCGAACTGGCAAAAGCAGAAAAAACTCTGGGACTCGACATAAAACAAACCCAGATAAACGAAATGCAAAAGAACCTTGATGATATCGATTACAAAAAAGCTGCCAGCTATGAGAAAAAATTCAGACACGATGTAATGGCTCATATCCACACATTCGCAGACGCCGCTCCAAAAGCAGCGCCGATAATTCACCTCGGTGCAACAAGCTGTTACGTAGGCGACAATGCCGATCTTATCATCATGAGGGAAGCTCTCCAGCTAATAGCCACAAAAGTAGCAGTCGTCATTGACCTGCTCGCAAAATTTGCAAAAAAACAAAAATCTCTGCCGACATTAGGATTCACTCACTATCAACCTGCCCAACTCACAACCGTCGGCAAAAGAGCAACTCTATGGTGCTATGAATTCGTTATGGACTTGCGCGAAGTAGAAAACAGACTCGAAAACCTGCCTTTCAGAGGTGTCAAAGGCACAACCGGAACACAGGCATCTTTCTTCGAACTCTTTGAAGGCAGTCACTCTAAAGTTAAAAAACTCGACGCCGCAGTCACAAAAGCTTTCGGCTTCAAAAAAACATGTGCAGTCACAGGTCAGACTTACCAGAGAAAAATTGACACCATGGTAGTAAACTCACTCGCACTAATCGCACAATCAGCGCACAAACTTTGCAACGACCTCAGACTGCTCGCAAACCTCAAAGAAATAGAAGAGCCCTTCGGCAAAAACCAGATAGGCTCATCCGCAATGGCATACAAAAGAAACCCTATGAAATCAGAAAGAGTTACCGCACTTAGCAGATTCGTACTCTCGCTCGCTTCAAGCCCAGCAATGACAGCATCTGAGCAATGGTTTGAAAGAACCCTCGACGATTCCGCAAACAGAAGAATAGTCATCCCTGAAGCATTCCTCGCTGTAGACGGAATACTCGAAATATTAACAAATGTACTCGACGGACTCGTTGTATATCCAAAAGTCATCGCTGCAAGAGTAAACGCAGAACTGCCTTTCATGGCCACTGAAAATATCCTGATGGCAGCAGTAAAAGCAGGCGGCAACCGTCAACAGCTCCACGAAGAGATCAGAATACACTCACACGAAGCTGCCGCTCAGGTGAAACAGCTCGGCAAAAAAAATGACCTCATCGACAGACTAAAAGCAAATAAAGCTTTCAGCAAAGTTGATTTCAAATCCGTGATGAACCCAAAAAGCTATACAGGCCGGGCACCACAACAGGTAGATGAATTCATAAAAGAAAACGTAACACCATTGCGCAGAAAATACCGCAAACAGTTAAATAGAAAAGTTGAACTAAATGTATAAAGGAAAATAAAGTGACAAGAGAAGAACTCATAAAAAGAATAAAAGAAACTTCTTACCTCGAAGGTGATTTCACACTGAGAAGCGGCAAAAAAAGCAAATATTATATGGACAAGTATCTCTTCGAAACATGCCCGGATATCTTAAAAGCCCTTGGCGAAGAATTCGCAAAACATGTTACCGATGATGTTACTTTAATAGCCGGCGCAGAGCTCGGCGGTGTTGCATTAGCTGCTGCAACTGCCCTCCAGTCCGGCAAAAACTGGATCATCGTTCGAAACAGCAAAAAAGGTTACGGCACAAGCAAAATGGTCGAAGGTATACTTAAAAAAGGCAACGTCGTCCTGCTCGTTGAAGATATCGCAACCACAGGTGGTCAGGTGATCGAAGCAGCAAAAATAATCACCGAAGCCGGAGCATCAGTAAAAGAAATAGTCTGCACAATAGACCGCAAGCAAGGCGCACGAGAAAACGTTACTGAGGCCGGTTACAAATTCGACAGCCTCCTGACAAAAGAAGACCTGGGTATAAAAGACTAACACCATGAGTATATTTGAAGCAATAATGCTGATCTGTTTTGGAGTTGCTTGGCCTTTTTCGATTTACAGGTCATGGAAATCAAGATCCATCGCAGGAAAATCTCTGCCGTTTCTGATTGTAGTAATGATTGGTTATATCTCAGGAACGGCACATAAGCTATTGTTCAGCATGGACCATATAATCTATCTCTATATCGCAAACGCAATAATGGTCTTCATTGACATAATGCTGTATTTGAAAAACAAAAAATTGATCGACGCTGAAAAAAGCTAAAGCTGTTCAATTGCTTTAATAATCTTTCTCGCAGTAACTGTTTTAGATGCTCTCGGCAAACTTTGCCATTGCCCCGTTGGCGTTTTTATCTCAACGCATGATTCTTCCGCCCCGATAGCTGCCGGCGTATTCGCAACGATCATATCAAGTTTTTTCGATTCAAGCTTGCCCTGGGCCCGACTGCGAACATCCTTATCTTCCAAAGCAAACCCGACAACAAGCTGTTCCTTTTTCTTATGCTCCCCCGCCCACTTCAAAATATCCTCAGTAGCCTTTAAAACAATAACTATCGAGTCATCGCTCTTTTTAATTTTATTCTTCGCTGGCGAGCAAGGCGTATAATCACTAACTGCCGCCGCCATCACCAAACAATCACACTCCCCAAATTCCTTCTTAACCGCTTCAAACATCTCCCCCGCAGATTCAACATTAACAACCCTCGCTCCTTCAATCGCTTTCAACCCTTTCGCAGCCGTTATCAAAACAATCTCATGCCCCGCACCTATCGCAGCCTCAGCAAGCGCATAGCCCATCTTACCGCTGCTGGCATTAGAAATAAAACGAACAGGGTCTATCCTTTCCCGCGTACCCCCTGCTGTTATCAGAAATTTCATTTTGAAGTTTCCCGCTGAATTGCTGTTGTTTTTAGAAACTGCTGATTTATTTATTCAGCAGTTCTTCGATAGCCCGAATAATATCGCTCGGCTCACTCATCCTGCCGAGACCCTCTGTCCCACAAGCCAATCTGCCCTTCTCAGGCCCAACCATCGCAAACCCAAGCTGTTTTAATTTTTCAACATTGCCCTGCACTATCGGATTGCTCCACATATTGTCATTCATCGCCGGAGCAATCAAAACCCGTTTCCCCCAGCAAACACAAATAACAGTGCTCAACAGATCATCACAAATCCCACCTGCGATCTTACCAATAATATTGGCGGTAGCCGGTGCAATAACAACCACATCCGCCCAGTCAACCAGGGAAATATGCCCTATCTCAAATCCGCCGGGCTCTTCCCACAAGCTCGTATAAACACCCTGGCCCGTCACCGCCTCAAAACTCTTGGCCCCCACTAATTTTCCCGCGCTCTCAGTCATCACAGTCTTAACTACCGCGCCGCAACCTGTCAGCTTGCTCGCAAGATCGACCGCCTTATAAGCAGCTATCCCGCCTGTAACGCCGAGCAATATTTTTTTCTGCGCAACCGCCGACATAAAAACCTCAGTTACAGATTAATATCAGTGTTTGTTTTGTACTCGATAGCGATCTTATCCTGCAAAATCTCATCGACTACGATCTCGAGCATAGTTTTGCCCTTCACATCATCGATCAGAGGCCGACTACCCTGCAACATCTCTGCCATCCTTCTCTGAATGAGAGCGGTAAGCTTAAACTTGCCTCCAACTTTATTGATTATCTCATTACCTTTGAGCGCTTCAATCATTTTTTATTCTCCAATATTACCTTGAATAATCTGTATTACTTCATTAACTGCCTGCTGCAAATCGTCATTAATTACCATATGCTCATAAAACTGCCACGCCGCTGCGATCTCAGCACTAGCGCCGCTCAGCCTTTCTTCAACAACTTTCTCTCCATCCCTGGCCCTGCCGTTCAACCGCTCAGCCAGATCTTTATGCGTAGGAGCAAGAATAAATACCATCTCAGCATCGGGATATATCTGCTTAGTCCTTCTCGCACCCTGCACATCAATCTCCAGAATAACATTCTTACCATCTTCAATCGCCTTATCAGTCTTATCCTTAGGCGTACCATAAAGATTCCCGAACACCTCAGCATATTCAAGGAACATCCCGTCCTCGATTCGCTTTTCAAATTCACCACGTGTCAAAAACCAGTAATCCTTGCCGTCAACCTCAGATTCAGACTTAGTCCTGGTCGTAGCAGAAACACTAAGGAACACATTATCAAGCCTGTTAACGACTTCCCTGCAGATCGTACTTTTACCGACCCCGCTTGGTCCGCTGACAATTATAATCTTACCATCGTGATTACTGCTCATAGTTTCATTACTCTACGTTCTGCACCTGTTCCTTAATACGGTCGATTCTGCACTTAATATCAACCACCAGCTGACTGATCTCAGTATCGCACGCCTTACTTGCGATCGTATTAGCTTCACGAAGCATTTCCTGCGTAATAAAATCAAGCCTCCTGCCGGCCTGGCCATCTTTTTCACAGCTTTCAGCAAACTGTTTCAAATGCGATCCAAGCCTCGACAATTCCTCTGAAATATCAGACCTCTCAGCAAAAATCGCCACCTCTCTTGCCAGCGTAGGCTCATCAAGCTCAAGCTTAACATTAGCCAAAAGAACCTCGACACGCTTCTGCAATTTATCATGATACTGCTGCAATACAATATCAATCTTCTTGCTTATCTGCTCAAGGTCATCTGCTATTATTTTACAGTTCTCTTTAAGGTCATCAACCAATGATTGCCCCTCAACCTGTCTCATCTCAATAAGCTCATCGATCGCTTCAGATGCGATTTCCGATACAAACTTACGCAGTTTTTCTTTCGTTTCTTCATCAGGCATCACAGGCACAATAATCCCGGGCAAAGTCAGCAAAGAAGCAACATCCACCTGTCCGCAATTATCAAGCGAAGCCGAAATAGCGTTAAGCTTCTCAACATAGCTCTTCAACCCTTCCTCATCCAGGTCAAACAACACCGTCGCCGGCGCATTTTTATAGTTTATGACACAGTTAACCGTTCCTCGATAAAGCTTCTCCTTAAGCAAAGCCTCGATAGGCCCTTCAAGAAAAGCCACGTTATCAGGCAGCTTCACTCTATATTTCAGATAACGGTTATTGACAGCCTTGATCTCAACAGTATAAACAATTTCCTCGAACTGCCCTTCAGCATAGCCATAGCCAGTCATACTATTAATCATCGCTATACGCCTTAATAAAGATCACTAAAAACAATTAGTTAGTCCCTGCGTCACCACCAGGCATCGCCGGTGGCACAGGCTGACCCTGTGGCATCTGCTGTGTTTGCGGCACTGCCTGCCCTGCTCCGCCGGGATCGCTGACTGTAGGTCTGTAAAATTTCGCCATCACTACAGAAAGCACCAGAAATACAGCAACCAAAGCAATAGTAACCCACGTCAGGAAGTCACCTGTCTTAGAGCCAAGCACTCCGCCGGCGCCGCCGCCGCCGAATGTCGCGCTCAATCCGCCGCCTCTGCCCTTCTGTATCAAAACAAGCAAAACCAGAAATACGCAGCAAAGCATCCATATCGCTGCTACGATCTTCATCAAAAAAGGCACTGCTGCCAAAAACGGAAAAACTGTCATGTTTGTTCTCCACAAAACAATTCAAATTTTTTAAACCCATATAAGGGCTACAATTATACTGCTGCCTTGATAATAGCAGCAAAGTCCTCAACTTTCAAGCTTGCTCCGCCGACCAGCAGACCATCGATATCTTTCTGCCCCATCAGCTCTGCCGCATTGTCAGCCTTAGCTGACCCGCCGTACTGGATTCTTACTTCCTCTGCCAGCTTCGCATCATACATATCAGCCAGAAGATTTCTGATGAAAGCATGAACTTCCTGTGCTTGGTCAGGCGTAGCCGTCAAACCAGTCCCAATTGCCCATACCGGCTCATAAGCAACAGTCACAGCCGCCATCTTCTCAGCCGAAACATCCTTCAAACCCGCACGAACCTGCCTTTCGACAACTTCCTCAGTCTTTTCTGCCTTACGCTCTTCGATAAGCTCACCAACACAAAGTATCGGCATAAGCCCACCCGAAATAGATGCAAGAACCTTCTTATTGACAAGCTCATCGCTCTCACCAATAACATGCCTGCGCTCCGAATGCCCGCAAAGTGCATAAACGCAGCCAACATCTTTAAGCATCGCCGCGGATATCTCACCTGTAAAAGCACCTTTTTCCTCAAAGTAAATATCCTGTCCGCCGATTCCAATACTTGAAGAACTAACCGCTGAAACTACAGACTGCAAATAAACGAAAGGCGGAAAAAACGCCACATCAACGCTCTCACCCGCGATACCGTCAGTTGCCTCAGCAATACCTTTTGCCAACGCCGCACCACCAGATGCGTCAGTATTCATCTTCCAGTTACCTGCTATAAAAGCTTTTCTCATAAGAATCTCCAGCTCAATTCATTACAAATTTTTGAAAACCGCATATTATAACCACTCCAACCCCCCTTGACCAGCCTTTTATAACAAAACACCAAAAAAACAAACCCCCTGCCTACCATCCCCGCACAGACACCGAATCCATGGCTCACCCACCACCCCAAACCCCAATTTTCACTCGTTTTACCTCCCCCAACCCCAAATCACCAAAAACTTACGATCTAAACTGCAAATATTCCGGAAATCTTCCCTTTTTTTTGCGAGGAAATATTCGTATAATGCCGGTTTGCATTATTATTTTGATTATTTTGAGAACAGATATGGGTTATTTTCGCGAAAACATTGAAAAAACAGTAGGCTACACACCCGGATTCCAGCCTAAAGCTGCCGACGTAGTAAAGCTAAACACCAACGAGAACCCCTACCCGCCATCGCCTGAAGTTATACAGGCTCTGACAAATATCGACCCGGAAAAGCTCCGCCGATATCCGCAACCCACCGGCGACGATTTCAGACAAGCCGCTGCCCAGGTTCTAAGCATCGCCCCTGACAATATAATGTGCACTAACGGCGGCGACGATATGCTCACTATCGCGATAAGATCGTTCTGCGACCCGTTAAGGCCTTTAGCATATCCAACGCCGACATATTCCCTCTATCCCGTACTGGCAAATATCCAAAATGCTCCTGTTGCCGAAGTTCCTTTTAGTAACAATTATGAGCTACCGGAAAAACTAACCAACGTTGGAGCGGCACTGACTATCGTATGCAACCCCAACGCCCCGTCAGCAACTTACATAAGCAAAGACAAACTCGCCCAGCTGGCAGGCAATCTCGAAGGGGTGCTGCTCATAGATGAAGCCTACGTAGACTTCGCCGAAGACAACTGCATCAGCCTGATAAACGATTTCGACAACGTAATAATCCTGCGTTCAATGAGCAAAGGGTATTCACTGGCAGGCATCCGGTTCGGCTTTGCGATCGCATGTAAATCTCTCATCGACGGAATGATGAAAGTCAAAGATTCATATAATACAGATGCTGTCGCAGTAGAAGCTGCAACCCAGGCGATAAAAGATCAGGCCTACTTTAAAGAAAATGTTGAAAAGGTAAAAGCAGACCGAAAGATTCTCACAGAAAAATTAAGGGCCTTGGGGTTTGTCGTGCCGGATAGCTCAGCAAATTTTGTATTGGCGCAAAACCCGAAAGCCGATGAAATATATAACAAGCTCGCAGAAAAAAATATTTATGTAAGATATTTTAAAAATCTGCCCGGCCTGGGTGATAAATTGAGAATAACAGTTGGAACCACCCGGCAAAACCAGGCATTGATCGACGCTTTGAAAGAGATATTATCTGAATAAGGATATTCTTATGAAAAACAGAACCGCAAAAATAAGCAGAAAAACAAATGAAACTGACATCACTGTTGATATCAATCTCGATGGTACGGGCAGTTACGATATCAATACGGGGGTTGGTTTTCTCGACCACATGCTGACTCATCTGAGCAAGCACAGCAAAATAGATTTGAACGTAACCGCCAAAGGCGATCTGGAAGTTGACGCTCACCACAGCGTTGAAGATATCGCTATCTGTCTGGGCCAATGTCTCGATGAAGCATTAGACAATAAAAAAGGTATCACCCGCTACGGCAGCAGCTCTGTGCCGATGGAAGATGCCCTCGCAAATGTCGCGATAGACCTTTCAGGCAGAGCAAGCTTTGTCTATAACGTCAAATACAATACAGAAAAGATCGGCGATTTTGATGTCGAGTGCATTGACGAAATGCTCAGAAGCTTTGCTAATTTCGGTAAATTCAATCTGCACATAAATGTGCCTTATGGCCTCAACAGCCACCATGTCGCAGAAGCTATATTCAAAGCTGTTGGGCAGGCACTGGCGAAAGCGGTAAAAATAACCGGTACTGATATTCCAAGCACAAAGGGCACGCTGTGATTGATGACAGACCAAAACCTGATTACCGCGTGGGCATCGGCACCGACATTCACGAAACCGAGTCAGGCAGGCCTTTAATGCTTTGCGGAATATACATCCCCTACCCGATGGGATTGAAAGGCCATAGCGACGGCGATGTCGGAATACATGCTATAATTGACGCATTGCTCGGCGCCAGCGGCAATGGTGACATCGGGGCATTGTTCCCCGACACTGACCCGCAATATAAAGACGCTGACAGCAAAGAATTTCTGGCTGTGGTAAGAGATATGCTGGATGATAAAGGCTGGGACATCGTGAACGTAGACGTCACTATCCAGGCCCAGGCACCAAATCTGGCATCGGTAAAAGGACAGATGAAAAGGTGCGTTTCCGGTATTTTAGGCATAAACTTTTGCGATGTTAATATAAAAGCCAAGACAAATGAAGGACTTGGCGATATCGGAGAAGGTGACGCAATGGCTGCTACTGCTATCGCACTGATAAAGAAAAAATATAAAAGAAGTCTTTAAGAACTTTCTGTCAAGGCAATAAGATGACATTAAAATTATATAACTCTCTGACGAGAAGCAAAGATGAATTCAAACCGCTGGTGAAAGGCAAAGTAGGCATGTATGTCTGTGGGCCCACAGTTTATGGCCATGCACACCTCGGACATGCAAAGAGCTATATCAGTTTCGACATACTCGTAAGATACCTGAGATATCTCGGTTACAACGTAACTTATGTGCAGAACATTACCGATGTCGGCCATTTAACAGATGATGCTGACCAGGGCCAAGACAAACTCGACGTTGCGGCACGCAAAGAACATAAGCACCCAATGGCAATTGCTGAATATTATACCCGCAGTTATTTTGCTGATATGGACGAGCTGAACTGCCTCCGTCCCGATATAAGCCCAAGAGCAACAGGTCATATCCTCGAACAGATAGAAATGGTAAAAATCCTTATCGAAAAAGGATATGCTTACGAATCTAATGGCTCGGTATATTTTAATGTCTCAAAATTTAAAGAATACGGCAAACTTTCGGGCAGAAATGTTGACGAAATGATATCCGGCGCAAGGGTAGAAGTTTCACCCGATAAGAGGAACCCCGCAGATTTTGCTTTATGGAAAAAAGCTGAGCCTAACCACATCATGCAATGGTCAAGTCCATGGTCGATGGGCTATCCGGGCTGGCACATTGAGTGCTCTGTTATGAGTCAAAAATACCTCGGCGAAACAATAGACATTCACGGCGGCGGAATTGAAAACAAGTTCCCTCATCACGAATGCGAAATTGCTCAATCAGAAGCTGCCAACGGCGTGCAGTTTGTCCGCTACTGGATACATAATAATATGGTGACAGTTGACGGTCAGAAAATGGGCAAAAGCCTTAATAATTTTATAACCTTATCGCAGGTCTTTTCAGGAGCCCACGAAAGATTGACAAGGGCTTATGACCCTATCGCAACCAGGCAGTTAATTTTAAACAGCCATTACGGAAGCCCTCTTGATTTTTCGGATGCTTCACTGCATTCAGCTCAGAGCGGCTACGAAAAGATAACCGAAGCTGTTAAAACTACAAGAAAACAGATAGCCAATGCAAAACAAGGCGACGCCGACACAAAAGTAGCTGAACAATTAGGCGAGCTTAAGAAAAAATTTGAAGCGGCAATGAATGATGATCTGAATACCTCGATTGGGCTTTCTGTAATTTTTGAGCTTGTCAAACTCACCTATTCGCTTATCGAAAAACCAGAAACAACTTCCGCAACGCTGATAAAGATCGATGATATGTTCAGCCTGCTCGGCGGTGATGTGCTGGGGATCGTAAAAGAAATATACCCGGAAACAAATCAGGGCGATGATGAAATTATCGATGAGCTGGTGAAAACTTTTATCGAGCAGAGAGCACAGGCGAGAAAAGATAAAGATTTTGCTGCTGCCGATGCGATCCGTGACAAACTCGATGCAATTGGAATTCTGCTTGAAGATAAGCCTGGTGAGACTATCTGGAGAAGGAAATGAGAATACTCGGCATAGACCCGGGATTACATATATGCGGATACGCGGTTCTTGATAACGACCAGAACCAAATGTCCCTTATCGAAGCTGGTATTTTCAAAACCGACAGAAAAAAAGATATGCCCCTGCGATTAAACCAGATCGCCGCCGATATTGGTTCGATACTTGAGAGATTTACCCCTGACGTCGTTGCTGTCGAAGAATTGTACTCACATTATCAACATCCCAAAACTTCGATATTGATGGGACACGCAAGGGGCGTTATACTACAAAAATGTGCCGAAGCCGGCATTGAAGTCAGAAGCTTTGCGGCAACGAAAATAAAAAAATCGATAACGGGCAATGGAAGAGCTACGAAAATACAGATGCAAAGAACGATTCAGACTTTGCTGTCTCTATCTGAGTTGCCTGAGCCTGACGATGTAGCTGACGCGATAGCTGCAACGCTTTGTTGTGTGAATTCTATAAACGAATATCTAATAATATCAGGAAGCTGAAATATGATAGCCTGGATACAAGGCAAACTAATAGAACTGAACGAAAATAGTGCAATGGTGCAGGTTGGCTCAGTCGGTTATGAGCTTATGCTGCCGGGTTACGGCATCGCGGCGCTGGCAAATAAGATCGGTGAAGATATCGAGCTTTGCACTATGGAATATTACGAAGGCACACCAGGCGGCGGAAACCTCATACCAAGAATGGTTGGCTTTTTAAACGCTGACGAAAGAAACTTTTTTCAGAAATTTACGAGCGTTAAAGGCATAGGAATAAAAAAAGGACTCAAATCCTTGAGCATCCCTATCAAGACAATCGCCTCTGCTATAGAGAACGGCGACGAAAAAACAATAATGTCACTGCCGGGTCTGGGCAAAAGAATGACGCAGCACATAATCGCAGAGCTGAAAGGCAAACTGCAAACTTTCGCAGCCCAGCAGCATCTAACAACAGCAGAAGCTGC
>JAGLTN010000129.1 GCA_023135255.1 Planctomycetota bacterium | reverse complement strand
ATACAGAGAAATTATAAGCCTGTATCGAGAGTGGTGCAGGCTTTATATACTGATCCCAATTGAATTGTTCCGTTTATCCGCGGGCAAATAACTTAAAAATAACAAGTTACGTCTTTATTCGCGGACATTTACTACCCTTAAGGGTATAACAAACAGCCGCCCAGTACAACTGATCTTGACGGCCGTTCTATTTTGTATCAATGTGATTTTAGCGATTTTATTTTTTTTTGTTTAAATTCTGGCTAAAACTCTCATTGTCAAAATCTAAAATCTTTTATCGACATTTTTCTGTCGTCTATTATTAAGTGCGTTAACTCTTATGTTTGTGACGCTGTTTTTTCCATTTTTTTATCAATTAGCGAATATCGGTGCAAATTACGGGTTTTAGGCATAAAAAAAAAGACCGCTTTTTTCAAGCAGCCCTTTTGAGTGACTTTTAAATGTACTATTCTATACTACTCACAATTGAGTTTTTCTGTTTATCCGCGGGTAAATAACTTTGGAACAACACTTTATAACTTTCCTCGCGAGAATTTCTTACCCTCAAGGGGTTAATTAACAGCCACAACTTCCTTTAATTCGGGGATATTCTCCTTCATCAGCTTTTCAACGCCCTGCTTCAATGTCATTGCCGCACTGGGACAACCCGCACATGCGCCCTGAAGCTTAACTTTGACTGTCTTATCTTCTTCTATTGAAACCAGCTCAATATCGCCCCCATGCCCTTGAAGCATGGGACGTATCTGGACTATCATCTCGTTTACTTTTTCTTCAAAACTCTTACCTTCGAAGTCGCCGCAGCCACATTGATCACACATATTTTTGTCTCCTGATTACTAAAATATCAACACCCGCCCATTATACTACACCCCCACACAACTATCAACCCTACGCCGAAGGTATTCTTTTGTGCTCCTTCTCCACAATTTTTATCTTTTCTTGGCGCCTTCGCGCTTCTGTGGGATTCATATTCCCCCAATTCCACCTTTTTCATCTTTCCTTCACGCCTTTCAATCCCGGGCGTAATACCACCCCTTTGTAAGGGCAAGCCTTGTGCTTGCCTACACCCACACTCCCATAGTTAGCCCTGCGATTCATTCGCAGGGTTTCCGGCCTCCTTTAAGTTTTCCCTTTTACTCAACTTATCCGTGGCCAGCACACTTTCCTTCCTGGCCGCAAATTTCGCATATGCGTAAAACCTGACCCATCACAAGGCTATCTGCACCCCAAAAATCCCATCTGTAACGATTATGCCGATTACAGCACCATTTCCCGCAACCAAAAATTGCATTTCTTGTTATTTTTCGTTATTTCTCGTCATTTCTTGTCATTTCCTGTCATTTCCTGATATTTTTCATCATTTCTCGTCATTTCTTGTCATTTCTTGGTATTTCTTGGTATTTCTTGTGATTTTTCATCATTTCTTGTCATTTCTCTGAAAAAACCGTAAAAAACCAAAAAAAACCGTAAAATCCGGCAAAAATTGGCAATATCCTGCCGATTTGCCCAAAAACCTGCTTTAATACTCTTTAAATCCCTGCCGAGCCAAAAAAATACCCCGAATTTCACCAAATCCCAAAAATAATCCTCGTTTTTAACCCAAAAACCCACAAAACCCCGATTTACCCACTGTTATTTTTGCTCAAAAACCGTTATTTCCTGTTATTTTTCACAAAAAAAGGGAAAAAACTGAAAAAAAGGTGAAAAAAGGTAAATTTTTGAAAATCGATTTCAGCAAATCTGGCTCATTTGATGAAATTTCCACCTCAAAATTGCCAAATCTGTTTTATTTGAAGATAATGCGGGTTTTGTCTGACGCGGACCGGAAACGAAAAGATTCGCTTGCCTGCCAAAATGAATTGTTAGAGATGCCCTTCAATTTTGAAAATCCATTTTGCCGGATCCACCCAAATCCTCAAAAAACAGATTATAATCCTTGATTTTAACAGAATTTCATCGGGCTGGTGTTTTGTGTTCAGCGTTTTAATTGTTATGCTTTGGTTGGAAAGGATAAGGAAGTGGCATAAACAGCTGAAAGTATTATATACAAGTCGGATGAGATTGCGCTATGTTTTTTTAGTCTTATAAAACAGTAGTTTCAGCATGGTTCAACAAAGATTGTTCCCTGGTGACAACTGCGGCAGCGTTGTCGGGGGATTTTAACGGGATGGTCCTTTAAATAGGAAACCATAAAAGGCTGACTAAAGTCAGCCAGTGATGCGTGTGTTAAAAAAATGAAATGTTTAGAAGAATTTTAGGTGGAGTGGATTATGAGAAATACAACAATTGCATTAGTGTTAGTGTTACTAATTGGTTCAGTTTCTTTTGCGACATTAGAAAATTTGATCTCTGATGGTGATTTTAGTTCAGGCAGTATAACAGATGTCGGAAATAAGTGGGCTCTTTCTAACAGTAATCTGAATGAGTGGTACGGGTACTCCCATAAGAATAAAGATTTTTATAACGTGACATCAGGGGGGTATGCTGCTGCTGCTTTGAAGGATAACGCTGGTAGATTATTGCTTCAGACTATTGTTGCTCCTGAGGCTGGTGATTATACTTTCGAGTTTGATTATCGGCTGACAGATGCTTCAGATATGTACAGCGTTGTGAGAATTTTTGCTGTTGATAATGACAAGGCCGACTTTTCTCTGAAAACAGACAAATGGTCAGGTTCTTTTTCGCATGCAACTTCAGCGACAAGAATATATGACCAGGGTGGGTCTTCAAGTTATCTACCGACTGCTGCTGACTGGACAAGTGTTTCAAGCTCGGTAAATGTTGGGGCAGCTGCAGATTACCTGGTAATTTATGCAGCGTTTTCACACAACGGTTCAAAATCTTCACTGAAAAATGAGTTTGCGAATCTTGATAATTTTTCGCTTACTAATATTTCGGTTGGAGCGGCAACTGTACCGGAGCCTGCAACTATTGCGATACTTGGCTTAGGGGGATTTTTTCTGATTAAAACAAAAAGAAACTAACAAGCTCGGACGATTAAAATAATGTTATTGGGGCCCGCGTTTTTGGCGGGCTCTTTTTTTATGCGCACTTTTTGCTGTGGAGTGAGTCCTTATTGATATTTTTAAAAGGCTTGTTATATACCGATCTCAATTGAATTTTCGCTATCGCGGCTCTCCGTGTACCG
>JAGLTN010000128.1 GCA_023135255.1 Planctomycetota bacterium | reverse complement strand
CGGTGGAGCAGTCGATGATGTTTAAAGCGGGTGAAGAGTTGCCTATTGTTAATTTGGATGTTACGATTAAACAAATGCTTGAGCATACCAGCAAAATCAAACGTCATGGTGCAGTGATGGTTGTTGATGATGCAGGCAAGCTGGCAGGAATCATTACTGATGCTGATATTCGCAGGCTCATTACGAAACAAGGCAGTAAAGCATTTGAATTTAAGGCAGCTGATATTATGACTGCACAATGCAAGAGAATTTGCGTTGATGCATTGGCTGCTGAGGCCACTTCGCTGTTTCATAAATTCAGGATAGACGAATTACCTGTTGTCGATGCTCAAGACAGGCCTATAGGAATGATAGATGTTCAGGATATTGTGACAATTAAAGTCGTCGGCTGATATACCCTTAAGGGTAGTAAATGCCCGTGGATAAACGGTAAAATCCAATTGTGATCAGTATAATAACAGGTGAAAGTAAAATTTTCAGATGGACAAAAAACTCGAAAATATAAAATTATTAGTGCTCGATGTCGATGGTGTTTTGACTGATGGCAGTATTGTTATAAATTCTGATAAAACCGAGACCAAGAAATTTAACAGCCTTGATGGTCACGGTATAAGAATGTGGCAAAGGGCAGGGCTGGAGGTGGCAATAATAAGCGGCAGATTTTCGCATCCTACGCAGCTAAGAGCAGATCAGCTTGGAATAAAACATGTTTTTCAGGATTGCCATTATAAACTGCCAAAGCTCAAAGAACTTGCTGAAAGCCAGGGATTGGCTACGGAACAAATCGCTTATGTTGGTGATGATCTGCCGGATTTGCCTGCGATCAGATATGCTGGTTTTGGTGTGGCGGTTGCAAATGCAGTTGCAGAGGTCAAAGAACATGCTGATTATGTAACCAAAGCTCCGGGCGGCAGTGGCGCGGCGCGTGAAGTGATTGAATATATTTTGAAAAGAACTGGCAGGTGGGACGACCTTATGCAACGGTATTTATACCCTTAAGGGTAGTAAA
>JAGLTN010000127.1 GCA_023135255.1 Planctomycetota bacterium | reverse complement strand
GCTTAAAGAATGTCATCGAGTCTTCACGTGGATCAAACCACATCATCGACGCTCTGGCATCAGCTAAAAAAGTCCATCCGAAAAGAGCAGAAAGCTGTTGAGCACCATCGCCGAACCATCCACCGGTCAACGCACCAGCTCCGATAGTAAATACGGAACAGATTCCAAGCATCCACATCAGCTTCTTGTCGCCTTGCATCTTTTTAATTAAATAAGCGGCAAATGCAATTATTATCATTGCATAACCAGCATCAGTCAGACAAAGTGAGAAGAATATTACAAAAAACGGTGCCAGAAGGGCAGTCGGGTCAACCTCCATATACTGAGGCATACCATAAAGCCTGGTTACAACCTCGAAAGGCTTGATCCCACTGCGATTCTCGATCTCAACCGGAATCTCTTCACCTTCTGCCGGTTCGATCTTTTCATAACATGAAGCTTCAAACTTCGAGAGAACCTTCTCCAGCTTCTTAATGTCCTTCTCTTTGATCCAACCTTCCATTAAAACAGTTTGCTCTGTTGACGAAATTTGCGATTTGGTCTGCTCCCTGCCAAGCAAATTCATATAATGGTCACACAAAGTTTTAAGCTCAAGTAGTTTATCCGCAAGCTCAGAGGCCTTTGACTGCTCCTCTTTTAGTTGCTCGCGAATCTCTGCAAGATTTTCATTATTCTCCGCTATCAAATCCTTAACAAGCCCGCTCATACCAATAAAGCTGATATTGTCAAAATCTGCCGAACGCATTATTCTGTTAACTTCACTGGCATAGTCATTTAAAGATACAACCATGCAAGCAGTATTGCTTCGTTCAATGCCGACCTGTTCAACAATTCCGCCTGCTTTTGTGATTTCACTGCAGAAACCCGCAAAATGCCGATTGACAATAAAACCAGTCCAGCTGGTCGCATTAACCATGTTGTTAATTTCTTCTACCGCGACCTCAAGGCCTGACCATGGACCAAGCATTTCCACAGCAGCTGTCAGATGTTCGATCTTACCTTCAAGCGATTCGATCTTGGTTTCAGAATTTGTGCACTGCTCTATTGTTTTAGCCAGCGATTCATCCGAGACGACTGTTTCGTAATAATCAGGCTCAATAACGGTTCGGGGAGCAAACGCCGATATGATATCCTGACCAGCATTGGCATGTTTTTTCAAAAAGGTGACGCTGTTTTTAACCTTGCTTAAAGCATCCTCTATTTCTTTAGGTCTGTCACATGCAGCCGTCAGATCAGGGAATTCCTTGCTGATTATTGATTCTTCTGCGCTGAGTACCTGGCAAATACCTTTACCTTGCAAAGCTTCAAGAAGTTTCGTTGCTTCGCTACGATGACTAACAATTAGAATTTTTGTCATCTTACAAATTGACATTATTTACCCCTTTAAAGATGACACGACTTTGTCAGCCGCGGAAACTGTTCTGCCTTCAGCTCTGCTGCGTAATTCCTGTCGGGATGCCGCCGCTTGTGACTTCAATTCTTCAACTTCAGCAAGCCCTTGCTGTTTGGCAGATTCTTCTGCATCTGCTATAGCTTGTCGCCTGGCAGCACCAGCCTCATCCATCGATTGTTGGTAGACTTTTTTGTCAGACTCTGCTTTCTTCAGAACATCTGCCTTGGATTGCTCGATGATTTCTTGTGCCTGCTTTTCAGCTTCTTTGATCTTCTTTATTAGTTCCATTTGAGCACCTGATAAATGTTAAAAGTATAAATTAGCTGTACAGTATAGTGGTATTTCAGATAGTATCAACAGATACTGAAAAAATATTGCGAATAAATTCAAAATACCCCCAGCCGCTTACCTATCTTCACAAAAAAGTTTCAGTTTAACTTTTCCATGCTTCCGCAACAGCCTTCGCATTTTGTAAGTGTACCTGTTTGTCTAACATGTCAGGCAGTAAATCACCTTCGCTTGCAAGTGATGCAAGCATTTTAGAAGATGCGACTTTCATCTCGAGTGTGATATCATTCGCCCTGGCATCAAGAGCTCCTCTGAATATTCCCGGATATGCAAGGGCATTATTAATGTCTCTGCCGTCAGCGGCAATCGCTGCACCAGCCTCGTAAGCTTTTTCTTTGCTTATTTCTCCCTCAGGGTTACTAAGCGGAAATACGATAGGATCTTTTGCCATCGAGGCCACCATATCTTTGTTTACCGTGTTAGGCCTTGAGACACCTACAAAAATGTCTTTTCCGACAAATCCGTCTTTTAATGCTCCAGCAAAGTTGTCTTTATTTGTGATTTCTGCGAGTTTTTTCTTGTAAGGGTTCATATCCTCTCTGCCTCGG
>JAGLTN010000126.1 GCA_023135255.1 Planctomycetota bacterium | reverse complement strand
TGCCGTTATAGACGGTGGCGAGGTAATCAAGCTGCGGGTCGCGGTCCGAATCGCTTATTGATGTATAATAATTGTGTTTGTATTTACGATAAATTTTTAAAATCTCCGGCGAGCTGAAGCCGTGGATCGTGGTTAAGATCGGAGTTTTTATGAGTTTGCTGTATGTTAAGGGCGGGAAATCAAAATTATTGTGGATGAGGTCGAACTTGTCGGCTTGTTCCATAAGATTGCTGATATGGAGATATTCGCAGACCTTTGGTTCTGTTGTTTTGTCTTCTTCGTAACCTTTTTCTATAACAGCCTGGAGTTTTGCGTTGGTTATCGAATCAGCGGTAGCGAATAGGGTAACATCCCAGCCCCGACTTACGAGCCCCTCGGCGATATTGCTTGCTACGGTCTCCCACGCGCCATAAGCTTTTGGTGGCGTTCTCCAGGCTACCGGTGCAAGCACAGCAATTTTTTTATTCTTATAATCCATCCCAACCACATTTTTTAAGAATTTACAAATTCTTAAATAGGTTAGATTTGATTGAATGTCAAGATATTTTTAATTGCCCGGTGTAGGCGGGTCAGTTCCTAACCAGTTTGCGGGGTCGTTTCCATAATCGGAAGCAATTTTTCTGCTAAGCGAAGCTCCATCGCCATCAGCATTTTCAGGCCAGGGGGCAGTGTCGCTATAGCTTACTTTATCTACGAGTATATAATGACGTATAAAATCTTCGTCAATATCGCCGGGTTTTGATAGCTCTACTTTTTCTCCGCTGTTGCTGAGTTTAGCATCATAAGGGCCAAGCAGCTGAACGCCGGTAGGTAATGGGTCGTATTTTGTAGTAAATGTTGCGGGGTCCTTTGCTATAATTAATCTGCTGTAAGCTGCGATCGTAGTATTGGTTGGGAAAGTATAATCTATGCCGTCAGTAAATTTCCAGGGCAAGGCTTCATGGTAGTCATATAGGACAACAGCCGAAGAGGTAATATTATACAGCTCAATATATTCTTCTTCGTCTATATCACTTGCAGGGTTGTACATTATTTCGTTGATGACTATTGGGCCTACCTTAGGGTAGGAGTTTTCTTCATTTGGCGTTGCCTCTGCCATCGCTGTGAAGTTATGTGAACCGGTGCTTTTTTGATATCTTCCAAATGAGACATCTTTATCAGAGGCACCGAAAGCTTCAGTTAGAGTATAGCCGACAAGAGAGCCATTTTGGCTGGGTGACAGGCAAACCATTTCACCGTTTTCACTAAAGCCGAAAGGTTTGTTACAGCCCGGATCAGATGGGTTGCCAAAATGGAGGTCTTGATAAAATACTATGAAATCGCCAGCTGGCAGTATAGTACCCAGGGCGATCTCGTATTTCATTAAATTAGCATCATCCTGGTCTGAATCGCTCAGGAACCAACCTGAAATATCGATATCGTAATCTGAAGTGTTTTTTAGCTCTATCCAGTCATATGGATGGATAATATCAGAATGGGCCATGATCTCATTTACAACAATATCACCTGGGCTAAATGGTATGTTCTCTTCCAGAGGTGAGGGCGAACCAAGTACTCGCCAAGGCCCCAGGCCATTTGGGATTCGACCAAAAGAATGATTTTCTTTTTGTGAGTCGAATGTTACCGAATCGATCATTGTCTTGGCATCGATATCTATCAGGGCTATGTTGTCACCTGACGAACTTAATTTAAACGTGGCGTGTAAGCTGCCTTGCGCAGGCTGATCATCAGCCCAGATCAGTACATACTGGTTTGGTTCTATTACCAATGTGGGCATAGGCCAAAGATTTGGTTCCGCTAAATCGCTGTCATCCGTTAAGAACATTCCTTGTGTATTTACCGGCATTTGTCCGGGATTGCAAATTTCAATCCAGTCATTAAATTCCCCGAAATTATCCGCAAGGAAATCATTGTTGTCAGCCATGAATTCATTGATAACGAGCGGAATGTCACTTTTTTCCCAATTGGTTGCCAAAGATGCGAAATCCTGAAAGTTGACATCGCCGTCGTAGTTTAAGTCAGCTGATTGCGGTGCATCGCAAGGGTCGTCGAGCCATTGGTTTGCAAAGAGATTTAAATCTTTCCAATTAACACGGTAATCTTTATTGATATCCGTGTTTGCAATATCAGCAATTGTAATATTTACAAAAAGCCCTATAATAATCAAAGACAATAATTTCAGCATTCTACTCATATAGCATTTTTCGACCAAATCCAGGTTGCAGTTTATCAATTACTTTGCCCCGGAGTTCTTGTTTGGCCTTGCCAGTTGTTGGGGTCGTTGCCGTAAGCATCTTCGTATATTCTGCTCAAGGAATCGCCGTCGCCGTCCGGGCTCGTAGGCCAGGGGTCCGTCATGCCGTCAAAGTTTTCCGGATGGTCACCGTCACTGTAGTTCAATCTGTCTACGCGGATATAGTACCTGTCTTCGCCCGGCTCCTTATCGCCCGGCATCATAAAGTCAACCTTTTCACCGCCATTGTTCAGCTTGCCGTCATAAGGGCCCAGTACCGACACACCGCTCGGCATCGAGCCATAAGTTGATGTAAA
>JAGLTN010000125.1 GCA_023135255.1 Planctomycetota bacterium | reverse complement strand
AAATTTAATTGGGATTGGTATAATACCGGCCCTGCTGTCTTATCGTGGTTTACAACATGTTAATCTAAAGAGTTATGTCAGATGAAATATTTTTAAAATGGAAACTTCTTTCATTTTGGCCTTTATGCTCAAGCTTGATCACTATGCAGTCTTGCTGATTCAGAGCCGGCATAATTTTATCGGCCCATTCAATTAACACCACGGAATTGCGATAACAGAAATCATCGAACCCTATCTGCTCAAATTCCTCGATCGATTCAAACCTGTATGCATCTATATGATAGATATCAAACCTACCCTGGTACTCATTTACCAACACAAATGTCGGGCTGTTAACGTTCGTTTCGCTTTTATCAGCACCTGCGCCGTCGGCTATACCTTTAATAAGGTGTGTCTTGCCGGAGCCCAATGTTCCGATAAGGCAGATAATCTCACCGCCCTTTAGCTGCTGTCCGAACTTCCTGCCGAGCTCAATAGTTTCAGCCGTTGAGGTGGTAACGATATTAAACTCCATTGCCACTGCCAAGATGGTCATACCCCTTTTGCTTCAATGTTACTATCAACCCGCAAGCTGTTTTCATTTCGACTATGCCGGTACTTGTGATCTCACCGATAGGCGTAATTATCAAATCACCTTCCCAGTTTTCAAAAAGTTTTTCGCTGTCTTCTTTAGAAAGCGTAAAAAGCAATTCAAAATCTTCGCCATCATTCAAAACTGCCCCCAACGGGTCATTCTTGCTCATAGCCTGTGCTGAAACAGGTAATCTATCTTCCTCTATCAAAGCTCCTACCTTGCTCTGAGTGCATATTCTCGGCAGATCACTGCTCAGTCCATCGCTCAAATCCATCATCGAATTAACCCTGACCATAGAGGTGATCTCTAAAGCTTCAAAAACTCTCGGGGTAAATTCAAGATGTTTGCCCAGATCGCTGCCCCCCAGAAATCCAGTCACACAGATAACATCCTCAACTTGCGCACCAGAGCGTTTCACAGGTCTGCAATTACCTTGCGAGCTGAACATTGTAATATTGATCGCAAAGCCCGCGTCAGTTTTCCAACTGGTAATGTCACCACCTATCAAAGGACAATTATATTTCTCAGCGGCGATGTTTATCCCATTATGAATTTGCTTTAATTCTTTTTGACCAAACCTTTTGGGCAAAGCCACCGCCGCCACCGCACCGATAGGCTTTGTAGCCATTGCTGCACAATCACTCAAGCTAACTGCCATAGCTTTATAACCAACCTGCTCAAGTGTAGCTTTGGAAAGATCGAAATGCACACCCTCCAGCAGCATATCGGTAGTAACAAGAATACTCTTGTCACTGCCAAGCCCGATCATCGCCATATCGTCGCCTATACCGATAGGAAACTTTCGATTATCAAGCTTACTCTGCCTGGCAAACCAATTGGTTATTTTATCCTCTGCTGAGTTCATTTTTTGTTAAGACGCCTGTTCCAGTAATTGATACGTTTTTTACTTTGCTTAGCACTGCCGGCGCCTTCAGTTACATAACTACTGGCAACATTGACAGCACCAAGGCTTTTATAAACATCATCTTCGATATTATCGCAGTATTTTTTAAATTCATCAATGGTCAAATCTGACAATTTTTTACCAGCCCCTTCGCAATAAGCAACCAAAGAGCCTACCACTCCGTGGGCATCTCTGAAAGGAACTGCTTTGCCAACTAAATATTCCGCCAGTGCAGTCGCATCAAGAAAACCTTCGTCGAGCCCTGCTTCAATTTCGCTGCAATTAAACTTCGTATCAGATACAATCGCCTCTGCCATATCGACACAAACCGACGCTGTATCGCCGGCCTTGAACACATGCAGCTTATCTTCCTGCAGGTCCCTGTTGTATCCACTCGGCTGAGCTTTTAGTATAGTCAGCATCGCCATCAACGAACCATAAACGCTGCCTGTCTTAGCCCGTATCAATTCCAGCATATCGGGATTACGTTTCTGAGGCATCATACTCGATGATGTGCAATAGGTATCCGATATTGTTATAAAGCTAAACTCATTTGTTGAATATATTATCCAGTCCTCCGCAAGCTTTGACAGATGAGCCAATAGCAGCGAACAATCAAAAATAAACTCCGCACAAAAATCTCTGTCAGAAACAGAATCAATACTATTGCCTGTCACTGAATCGAAACCAAGCTCAGCTGCTGTCGATTTTCTGTCAATGGCGATAGTACTGCCGGCAACCGCACCACTTCCAAGCGGAGAAACATTAAGTCCCCTGCTGCAATTGCCAAGCCTGACAATATCTCTTTCAAGCTGTTCGACAAAACTAAGCAGATAAGCTGCAATAACAACTGGCTGCGCTCTTTGCATATGTGTATAACTCGGCATAATATTTTCTGTATAACAGCCCGCAAGTTTCACAAATGCTTTCTGTAGTTTTTTTATTTTGGCCTGGAGCTCAGCTATCTCGTCTCTCATCCACAAACGGATATCTGTCGCAACCTGGTCATTTCTGCTTCTTCCGGTATGCAATTTCTTACCGGGATCTCCAATCAACTTAATGAGTGCAGCCTCAACTGCCATGTGAATATCTTCCTGTGTTTTGTTAAATTTAAACCTGCCCAATTCTATCTGCTCTGCAATCTGCGAAAGGCCTTGCTTGATTTGCCCAAACTCAGATTTCGTAATAAGCTTCTGCTCAGAAAGCATTTTTGCATGGGCGATCGACCCCTGGATATCATATTTATAAAGCCGAACGTCATAAGACAAAGATTCCACAAAATTCACAGCCAACTTATCAGTCTTGCCCTTAAGCCTTTTTTCCCAGCTTTTTTTTTGCTTAGCCATATTTTTGAACTCCGGAACAAATAAAAAAATCACTTCTAATCATACGCCCACGAGCTATAATTGTCAACTAAGGCCTTGGCAATAACCACTAAATCCCCTCCCAAAAGCCCACGTTAAAATAGATAACTTAAGCAACTTGAGTAATTTTGTTTTTTTACTTAAAAGTTTTTCACTTCGACTTCCGATAATAATTTCATTAATTGTCTCCCAATCGTAAAAACTAAAAAACTTCGCTTAAAAAGCTTATTTTCGCCAAATACCCTAAACTAACTAAATTAACATGGCCGATAGTTAAAAATATTGATGGAACGACTTTAAATAGGAGAATGACAAATATGGAAACTGTAGTTGATACATTAGTTGAACAGCGCAGCGATACAAGAACGAACCTTTCCTGGCCTATAAGTATGTGGCTGCCGGAAGCAAACAGGTTCTTCAACGGCAAAAGCTCAAACATCAGCAAAACCGGTGTCTTTATTAATTTCCCAATGACCACTCCTGTTCGCAATGGAAGTATCGTCGAAATCAATTTTCCAAGAACTGAAGCATTGGCTATGGAAAAAGGTAGTTTCGCACGTATAAAAACCGGCAGAGTGGTACGCGTAGAACGCAGAAACATGCTCAAAGACGCTAACATCGGTGTCGCTATCGAGTTTGAACCATTGGTAGACTAACTTCAAAAGTAAAGATACTTTTTACTTACACATAAACGGGCTGACGATTACTATAATCGCCAGCCTGCTGCTTTGACTATTTATCGCCCGGTTGAGCAAGGTGTTTTTTTACCTCGATACTTATTTCTTTAAGCCGATTAATTATTGGCAGCTTCTGGGTGCAAAGCTCTTCACATAAACCACATTCAACACACTTATCGAAAATGTCACTATGCAGATCTATCCCCCAAATCCAATGAATATAATTGACCATATCTATCGGCTTCTTCGTCAAAGCTAATTGATTATATGCAAACATCATCTTAGGCACCGGTATTTTCTGTGGACATTTGTCACAATAGCCACAACTTGTGCAAAGCTTATCAAAAGCCCCTTTGATATCATCATGTATTCTTTCAATTTCACTTTCAGCGATAGGGCTAAATCCATCGACAGCTCTGATCGCCTCAGCCAGATGCTCTTTATTACTAAAGCCCACAATCGCAGTTGTAATGCGATCATCGTTGAGCAAAAATCTCAAAGCAGCTTCTACAACGCTTTCATGCTTTTTAGTTTTAACAAAATCAAAAAGCTCCGGATGCTGCGGAATAAGTCCACCTCCAAGAGGATTCATAACCACAACACCTCTGCCCATGTCACTGGCATCGGCAATGCCCTGTTGACGAAATGCAAAATTCATAACAGAGTACCCCATCAACACTCCCTCAAAAGGATAATCGCTCAGCAATTCCTTAACATCACTGCCTTTTACATGAGTACTGAGGCAAACGTGTTTTATCAGGCCTTCTTCTTTAAGCTTGGTAAATTCATCAAGGGCGCCTTTTGCTTTCCTGCCATAATAACCCTCAAGAGTATAGATGCACCAGCAGTGATAAAAATCTATATAATCAAGTCCCATTTTTTTCAGCGATGTCTCAATATCTCTGCGAATCTCACTGGGGTCAGCTTTCATGGATTTTGTGGAAACATAGAAGGGCTTTTGCTGACGGGTTTTGAGCATTTCTTTAAAAGCAATTCCAAAAACTTCTTCACTATCCACATAAGCCGGCGCGGTATCAAAATAATTTA
>JAGLTN010000124.1 GCA_023135255.1 Planctomycetota bacterium | reverse complement strand
CGATGCTGTTGACTTCAAGGATTACTCGATTCTTGCAAGCGAATGGCTGGTTGAGGACCTTTGGCCTTAATCAAAGGCTAAAACAGATTCAATCTGCGATTTAAGCAGTAATACCAGGGTCCGGACTAAAATCCGGGCCCTTTTTTAGTTTCAGGCCTAGTGGCCAACGTTCGGTAAAGTATTACAAAGGATGGTATTATTGGGGTTATGGACGATTTTAGGCTTGACATAGAGCCTTTTATTGTGTACACTACAAGTAGACGTGGTAGTAGTGTAAAAGGAAAGGGCTTGACATAGAGCCTTTTATTGTGTACACTACAAGTAAGCGTGGTAGTAGTGTAAAAGGAAAGGTGATGAAGAAAAGAGAGAGACTCGTCAGTTCTGTTTGTAATTTCATGCAGTTGGTCCCTGTCCGCACCTTTATCTTTTTTAAATAATTACATTTTATTTAGAAGGAGAATTGAGATGAAGAAATGTTTAATGGTATTAGTAGTTTTATTGTTGGTTGCAGGCTCAGCTAATGCAGCGCTGGTGCTGCATTACCAGATGGACTCAGCGGATGACTTCAATTTGGGTGAGAACATCGGCGGTTTTTCCGGCAGAACCTATGTCACAAATGCTGCTAATGGTGAACTCGCTTCCGGTATGACTTCAGGTGGCGGAGTCTTTTTTGATTCTGCTGAAGGCGCGCTTCGCATGGAGAGCGGTTGGACCCAGCTTATCCAGGGCATGGAAGACGGTGACGCACTGTTCACCAGCAGCACACAGTACACTTTTTCGCTGTGGGCAAAAGGTGACAAGCTTTTAACAACTGGCAATGGTTACGGTTTCTATCTGAATTTCACTGATGGCAGTAAATTCAAATGCGACCTTTCATGGAAGCCAGATGCTGCTGCAGTTTTCAGTTCTCCTGGTGGTGGCTGGCAGAGCAGTGCTTATCACATCTGGGATACCGACCCACAGTATGCTGACAGGTATGTAGACCCTGAGACATGGAATATGTACACTTTCGTGTGGGATGCTGATAATCAGGCTATCTCTACATATGTTAACGGCATTCTAAGAGGCGGACCTATGGCTGCTGGCACTGCAATAACAGCAGGTGCAACAGTTGCACAATTTGGTTTTGGCAGCGAAAGCCCTTACCATAAGCTTAGTGGTTGGTTCAAAGACTACAGAGTTTATGACAATGCTTTAGATGCTGCTGAAGTTGCTGCATTAGTACCAGAGCCGGCAACAATTGCTTTACTTGGTTTTGGCGCTTTGGCTCTTATTCGCAAACGCAAATAAGACGTAATTTGTTAAAAAAACAGGTCTGGAATAACCCAGGCCTGTTTTTATTTTATTTATTGTAATATCTGATGCGTTTTTAGCCGTAATTATACTATAACCGTGTATTCCAAACTTTTGTTAAGTTGTTTTATTATTCACTTTTAGGAGAAAAAAATGAAAAGATTATTTTATGTGTTTATGGCACTATGTTTGCTTATAAGCATTGCCGGTGCAGATCTTGTGCTGCATTATGAAATGGACTCAGCAGATGATTTCAATCTGGGTGAGGATGTCAACGGTTTTACCGGCAGAACCTATGTCACAAATACTGCTAATGGTGAATTCGCTTCCGGTATGACTTCAGATGCCGGAGTCTTTTTTGATCCTGTCGAAGAATCGCTTCGTATGGAGAGCGGTTGGACCCAGCTTATCCAGGGCATGGAAGACGGTGACGCACTGTTCACCAGTGCCACACAGTACACTTTTTCGATGTGGGCAAAAGGTGACAAGAGTGTAACAACTGGCAATGGTTACGGTTTCTACCTGAATTTCACTGATGGCAGTAAATTCAAATGCGACCTGTCATGGAAGCCAGATGCTGCTGCAGTTTTCTCATCTCCTGGTGGTGGCTGGCAGAGCAGTGCTTATCACATCTGGGATACCGACCCTCAATATGCTGACAGATATGTCAATCCTGAATCATGGAACATGTACACTTTCACATGGGATGCTGATAATCAACAGATCGTTACATATGTTAACGGCGTTTTAAGAGGTGGACCTATGGCCTCTGGCACTGCAATAACAGCAGGTGCAACAGTTGCACAATTTGGTTTTGGCAGCGAAAGCCCTTACCATAAGCTT
>JAGLTN010000123.1 GCA_023135255.1 Planctomycetota bacterium | reverse complement strand
TATATTTCACTGACCCAAGATATGGCAAAAAAGATAATATGCAGATGAAGATCGAGGGTGTGTATTACCTGAATAAAGATGGCAAATTGTCACGTGTCATTGATGATTTTGTCAGACCTAACGGCATCATAGGTTCACCCGACGGCAGCATACTTTATGTTGTCGATCATGGTGACAGCAAAATATGGGTTTATAAGATCAACCCTGATGCTTCCTTATCGGACAAACGACTTTTTTTTAATCAGGGAAGTGACGGCGTGACAGTTGACAGCAGGGGGAATATTTATCTTACCTCTCAGCCGAGCAGTTCAGTTCTGGTGATCAATCCCAAAGGCGAGCAAATCGCCCGGATAAAGGTTCCTGAGCCGCCTGCTAATGTTTGCTTTGGAGGCCGAGATAATAAAACTTTATTTATAACTGCTGTTACCGGACTCTACAGTGTTGATGCCAATGTCGAAGGAGTAAAAATAGAGTCAAAATCCAAGCCCGGTTTGTTCTTTGATTGAGCTTTATAGTTACATTTAACCCCTTAATTTGTCGATAAAAGGCACAGCTTGATAATCAGGTTGTGCCTTTTTTTACATCCATAGGTTGAGGATTTATTGGATTTTAATGCTTGACTTTAGCTTTTTAAAAGGGTATAATCCGCTATCCACAGTCAGGATGACCAAGTGATGTGAATGGATTCGGAGTTAAGAGGTATTGTTGCGGTAAGAGTTTCCTTTATAATCAGTTATGTCACAATATGAGGTTTGGGAATGATGAAAAAAAACATAATATTAACAGTTTTAAATGTTCTAATAATATCCACAGCTGTTTTTAGTCAGGACAGTTATGTTAAATACTGCAAAGCAGAGATATTTCTTACAAAACAAATTTCAGCCCAAGACATAGCGTCACTTGACACAGCTCCAGGCAGCCAGATCGAATCGCTGGAGGACCCCGCAAGAGTAATAGCGGAAATACCCCAGGTTGACGTTCAGGCACTTATAGATGCTGACGTTGAGGTGAATATTTTAAGTCGATACGTTTTGTATTCAACTCAGACAGATATCGACCAGCAAATGACGACAGATATAGGAGTTACCCCTGTTTTATTAAGCACTACTGCTTGGTTTAAGAATGTATTTCAGTATGTTATTCCAGATTATTATTCTGGCGCAGGAGCGGTGTGTAGTCCTATAGATATGACGTCTTTCGGTGATGGCCTTGTGTATAAGATAGATGTCACTGTGGGAGTTCAGATGGTTGGATTTACAACAGAATGTCTTCTTGGAAAAATCAAAAATCAAAATGGTAGTGTAGAGTATACTATATTTGATCGAGTGGCGTTTAATATTAGTCTTCAATCGTACGGCATTGAAGATTTCAAACGTCAGCCTATTGCACAGGTCTGGTATTTTTGCGTTGAGGAAGTATGCAATGGTAGTTATTGCGGTGTTGGATATGGACAAATTATAGAATGGTGGATAAGGTTTAATTATGGTCCGCCCGAAAATAACAATTGCAGTTCCGCAACGGTAATTACCAAAGGCACAGAATATAATGGATTAACTGATTTTGCTACAGGTGCAGGCGGCAGTGAATGTGTTAATAATGATAGCAATGATGTATGGTTCAAATATACTCCCGATGAAAGCGGCATGGCGACAATAACAACGCAGGGCAGTAATTTTGATACTACCTTAACAGTTTATGACGGTTGCGGCGGCAATGAGCTGGCTTGTAATGATGATGCACGTGGAACTTACCAGTCAGAGATTACTATGTATGTGGAGCAGGGCAATACTTTTTATATAAGGCTTGCTGGTTATGGTTATAGCGTGGGCGATTATGTTATAAAGCTTGAACAGATTGCTTGTGTTATGCCTTCGCCTGCGACCAACCCCGTGCCGTCTGATGGGCAGGGGCGTGTTCTGGTAGATGATCTTATTCTTGCCTGGAATGTTGACTTGACTGTGGGGCAAAGCAGCTTCGTTGGTGAAACTAATACTGAAATTGAAGAAACTGAAACAACGGTAGATATTGGGTCGCAAAAAATAATTTACGGCAGCGATAACCGTAAGGATGTTTATCAGATAACAGATTTCGACAGACGTAGAACAATGCTGCCTGTTGCTGCGATCCTCGACAAAGCAGACTTGCATGATAATCACGATGAAACTTTTGCTTTGCCTATAGAAACATTGAGCCAATGGTATGTCAGGGAAGATCCGTTAGAGACGGGGCATTATCTTTGCAGTTCTGAGCCTTTCATAAATCAACCTAATCCAGCGATCGGCTCAGCTTTTCTTGTTGCTAATGATATTATGGCTACATCCGGTCAGTGCGCGCAACTACTTAATCTTGAAGATATGGCGTTTGTTTTTGGTTTTGTAATGGAAGATGCCTCAACGCCGGTTACGACTGTAGAAAGTTCAAAAGTTTATTACGCTGATGAGATAATTGCAATCCAGACAGGTGCACCCGACTGGGCACTGATAAAACTTGACAGGCCTGTAACAGGTTATGGGCCTCTTACAATAAGAAGAGATGGTAAAGTTTCAGATGTTCAGCAGTTGTATACTGTTGGTTATCCTCTTGGTTTGCCTAAGAAACTGACCGATGGCGGAGTCGTAAAGAATAACACCGCATCTTCATTTTTTAAAACCAATCTTGACAGCTATACAAGAAGCAGCGGCTCACCTGTCTTTAATGTAAATACCTGGGTTGTAGAGGGAATATTATCTCACGATGCCAATAGTGCTAATGATTTTGTCGCAGAATATGATTGTGATCATTCTCTCAATTGTCCTGACGGTGGCTGTCCGGACTGGGAAATTGTTACAAGGGCAAAGGAATTCGCATCACTCGTGCCGTTGCCTCCGGATAGGTACGATCTCTATTTAGATACCCAAAACCCTCCTCAAGATTTGATTGTGCCGAATTTCCATGCGAATATTTTCAGATTTATAGCGACGCCTACTCCTGATCCTTATGTTACATATTACTGGAAAGTTGTTTCTAAAAACCAATGCGGCGGGATACCAAGCCCTGTCTGGTCATTCACCACGACAGCATTTGCAGCTGACTATAATAACGACAAAACAGTTGACAATAAGGATTTACGGTCAATGGTGCTTAAATGGTTGGAATCTGACGAAGGGCTCAATCTCGCTGGGGATACGACTAATATGATCAATTTTAAAGATTTTGCGATTCTTGCTCAGGACTGGCTCAAAACTTGCCCTTAATGTTCGTTGTGTTTCTTTTTAAATCGCTCAGAAGTCTTTATACTGATCGCAATTGAATTTCACCGTTTATTCGCGGGTAAATAACTTAAAAATGACAAGTTAAGGATTTATTCGCGGGCATTTCTTACCCTGAAGGGTATAAATTGGCTCAATAGCTAAAAAGACTTGCTAAAATGAGGTTTCTACGATAATCTGAGCGTCTGTTTTTGATAGCAGATGAATTGTAAACTTTCATTTTAGGATGGACTTTATGAGCGAAATTAAGAAGAACCCCGGTCTCTCACAGCTTGATGAACTTTGTATTCAGACCATACGGTTTTTATCGATGGAAGGTGTGCAGGCAGCAAAGTCTGGTCACCCAGGCATGACTATGGGTATGGCACCGGCGGCGTATGTGCTCTGGTCAAAGTATATGAACCATAATCCAGCGAACCCAACCTGGCAAAACAGGGATAGATTTATTCTTTCCGCAGGCCATGGCGGGATGCTGCTTTATTCACTCTTGCATCTCAATGGCTATGATATCAGTCTTGATGACCTTAAGAATTTCAGGCAGCTTGGCAGCAAAACAGCTGGTCATCCTGAATTTAACCCAAGCAGAGGTATTGAAGCTACTACCGGTCCTTTGGGACAGGGGCTTTCTAATGCAGTGGGTATGGCAATTGAGGAAAAACATCTCGCGTCGATATTTAACCGTGATGGTTTCCCTATTATAGATCATAAGATTTATTCGATTTGCGGCGATGGTTGTATGCAGGAAGGGTTGAGTTCGGAAAGCTGCTCTCTGGCGGGACACCTTGGTCTTGATAATCTTGTTTTGATATATGATGACAACCACATCACAATTGATGGTGACACGGCTGTCTCGTTTACTGAAGATGTTGCAAAAAGATTTGAAGCTTATGGCTGGCATGTTGAGGTTGTAGGCGGTGACGGCAATGATATGGAAAGCTTTGAAAAAGCATTGCAGAACGCTGAGAACGCAAAGGGTAAGCCTTCACTTATTAAGATCAGAACTCATATCGCCTATGGAAGTCCGAACCTTCAGGATACTGCTAAGGCCCATGGTTCACCATTGGGTGATGATGAGATTGCCCTTATTAAAGAAAAATATGGCTGGGACCCGGATAAGAGTTTTGTCGTGCCGAAGGAAGTAAAAGACCGCATGGCAACAGTTCAGAAAAAAGGCGCCGAGCTTGGGCAGAAGTGGAATAAAATGTTTGCCGATTACAGCAACGAATATCCTGAATTGGCAATGATGTTTAGTGATGCTATTCGCGGCAAAGTGAAATTTGATATCGACGAAGTTACTGCTAAATTTGAAGCAGGTTCATCAATGGCGACAAGGAAAGCATCTGGTATTACATTAGATACTTTGATGCCGAAGTTGCCTTTTGTAATTGGTGGTTCAGCAGACTTGACGCCTTCTAACAATACGTGGTTCACCGGCGCCCAAGATTATCAAAAAAACAATCCTTCAGGCAGATACATCCGCTATGGTGTAAGGGAACATGCAATGGGGGCAATTATGAACGGCATGGCTGTTGGTGGTATGATTCGTCCTTATGGCGGGACTTTTATGGTATTCTCCGATTATATGAGAGGTGCGGTCAGAGTTGCAGCAATTTCAAAATATCCGTCAATATTTATATGGACACATGACAGTATCGGCGTTGGAGAAGATGGCCCTACGCATCAGCCTGTTGAACAGCTGGCTTCGTTAAGAGCGATACCGAACCTTATTGTGTTCAGACCCGCGGATGCGTATGAGACAGCTTATGCATGGGAATATATACTTAAAAATAATGACAGACCCGCAGCACTTCTTCTGACAAGGCAGGGACTTCCCATACTCGATCAGGAAAAATATGGTTCAGCGGCAGTTGGTGTAACCAAAGGTGCTTATGTTGTAGTTAAAACGGATTCGCCCGACGTCCAGCTTCTGGCAAGCGGTTCAGAAGTTTCATTGGCGATGCAGGCAGCAGATAAATTAGCCCAGCAATCAATAAAAGCGCAAGTCGTTTCTATGGTGAGTTGGGAATTGTTCGAAGAGCAAAGCCAACAATACAAAGACAATGTTATTCTGCCGGGTGTCAAAGCAAGAGTTGGCGTTGAAGCAGCAATAGAGCTTGGTTGGCACAAATATATTGGCGACAAAGGTGAGTTTGTCGGCATGAAGGGCTTTGGGACTTCCGGGCCGCAGAATTTGTGCTTTGAGCATTTCGGCATTACAGTTGATGCTGTTGTCGAAGCTGCAAAAAAATCCATTGCCAAATAATAGGTTAGTAGCTTTAGTTGTGGATGTTTGATATTATAATGGCGGGTTGCTGGCGGAAGCGGCCCGTCGTTATTTTTATTATGAATTTACAGAAAAACACAACTGTTAAGAAACTTATTGAAGCAGCCAAAGCTATCACAAGCGGCGATGTTATAAACGTAGCAGGCACTTGGGGGTCATTCACTCCTGCTTTGGTTGGTTGTATTGCAGAAAGCATCCGCAGGCCTGTATTATACATTCGTCCTCATATCGATGACGCTGATAATGCTGCTGATGACCTGAATGTTTTTTTCGATGGTCAGGTTGATGTTTTCAAAGCCTGGGAAAATCAGGACGAATTCATAGATGCCTCTGATGAAATAAGCAGTGAGAGATTACGTATTCTGCTCAAGATGCTTTCACCACAAAAACAGCCTTGTGTTTTATGCACCCCGATACAGGCGATTTGTCAGCCGGTAGTCTCTGCTAAGAGTCTTGAAAAAAGTTTCCTTACTCTCAATGTTGACCAGCAGTTCCCGCCTGATTCGATTGCGGGTTGGCTTGT
>JAGLTN010000122.1 GCA_023135255.1 Planctomycetota bacterium | reverse complement strand
TTTCTTACCCTGAAGGGTATATTTTGTTGACAAATTATTATAAAAGTTTAGCATGCGATGTTACATTGTAACTTTTGTTAATGATGGAACTACAAAAATTTATGCCTGATAATAGCAGTCAGCAAAAAGAAAAAGCAATGGCTTTTTTTGCAAAGGCCGAGAGCTTGGCAGGGACAGGGAATTACGATTATGCTATCGAAATGTACCTGGAAGGGCTCAAGTCTGCCCCGGATGCCCTTAAGAAGGGACACCTGGCGCTGCATCAGTTGGCGCTGCGCAGACAGGTAAAAGGCGGTAAAAAACCATCAATGATGGAAAGAATGAAGCGTATGCGGGGAAAAACCCCGGTAGAACAGCTTATTAACGCTCAACACCTTTTTTCTAAGGACCCTGATAATATCTCTTATGCCGAAGCAGTCTTAAAAGCTTGTATAGCTGGCGAATACGACAAAACAGCCCAATGGATGGCAGATCTTGTTTTTGGCGCTAATAAAGCTTCAAGAAACCCTTCGTTCCGCACGTATATTTTGTTAAAAAATTCTTACAGCCAGATTGGTGCATACGAAAAGGCTCTGGTTGCCTGCCAAATGGCGTCTGTTTTAAAACCTGAAGATGGTGAACTTGCAGATGAATTTAAAAGGCTCTCTGCTGAACTTACCGTTGCCAAGGGCAAATATGACCAGGCAGGGGATTTCAGGAAGTCTATTAAAAATCGCAAGGCTCAGGAAAAGCTTCAGGCGCAGGATGGCGTGGTAAAGTCCGATAGTTATCGCATTGCAGCCGTTAAAAATGCCAGGGAGGACATAGCGAAAGAGCCCCAGCTGCCAAAAAATATATTCAATCTTGCCTCTGCCCTTATGGATACGCAGGAAGACGAATATGAAAAAGAAGCTATTTTACTGCTCGAAAAGGCCTACAAAGACACAAACAACTTCAGCTTTCAGCAGCGGGCAGGTGAGTTTAAAATGCGGTTTTTAAGGCGAAAAATAAGGAAAGCCAAATCAGCTTTTGAATCAGACAGTAACAATGCCAGGCTTAAATCAGCTTTCGTCCAGCTTAAAGAATTACTCAAAAAGGCCGAAATAATGCATTATAAGCTCTGCGTTGATAATTATCCCACAGACCTGGCTGCGAAATACGAATATGGTGTGCGTCTTGTTAATAACAAAAAATATGATGAAGCAATACCCTTTTTGCAGGATTCTCAGAAGGATCCCAGGCATAAAATTGTCGCTATGGACAAAATAGGGGTCTGTTTCTTCGCAAAAGGCTGGTTTTCCGATGCAATTGACATTTTTAACCGGGCTATTGAACAATATGAAATAAAAGATGATGCAATCGCAAAGGATTTAAGGTACAATCTCGGCAGAAGCTATCAGAAGCAGGGTGAAAATGAAAAAGCCCTTGAAATTTTCAGGAAGATAGCTCAGATGGATTTCGGATATAAAGATGTCCATCAGCGTGTGGATGAATTAAGAGATAAATAGTTAACCTCTCAGTCGAATGAGTTTTTTGTATCGAATGAGTTTTGTAAATATAAGTAAAATTGTTTAGGAGAATAAAGTGGCGCATTCTTTATCAGCCAAAAAAAGAATAAGGCAGAATGAAAAAAGAAATACGATCAACCGTGCTCGTAAAAGTCAGGTTAAAACCCAGATAAAGCACCTTGAAGAAACTATGGCAACAGGTGATGCTGAGGCTTCCGCCGAGCAGTTCAGACAGATAGCAAAGAAAATTGATAAAATTGCTTCGACAAGTACAATGCACAAAAAAACGGCTGCTCGTAATAAATCACGCCTTGCGAAGAGAGTAAACGCATTAACAGCGAAAAAGGCCTGAGTGTAATAGCTGCATTTGTTCATGGAGGTGCAGATGTTTTTAAAATTTACAGCTTCGAAGCCTCACTCTGACAGTTAGGGTTCGAAGCTTTTTGCATGCGCGAAATCCAATTATGTTAGAAGTTATAAAAAAAAGAATAATAAAGCTTATAAAGCATGACAGCTATACCCCGGTAAAGCTGTCCCAATTAGCAAAGTCTCTTGGTGTTTCGGAGACGGACTACCCGCAGTTTAAAGAAGCTTTCGACCAGCTGAAAAAATCTGGTCATGTGATCATAGGCGCAAGGTCTTCGGTAACATTGCCTGCGATGGCCAATCGTATCACCGGGACATTCCGCGCAAATTCCAAAGGGTTTGGTTTTATCATCCCAATAGATACTAACAGCTACGGTGATTTGTTTGTTGCAGGTAAAGATGCGGGCGGTGCTATGAATGGTGATATTGTCTCTGCTAAAGTAATAAAGCAGGGCAGAAGAGCGGGGCAAGTGCGCTATGCGGGTAAAATTACTGAAATTCTGGAAAGATCAAGCAATAAATTAGTGGGGACATTGCAGAAAGATTCCAGAGGTTGGTTCGTTAAATCTGACGGTTCAGCTTTTTTATATCCGATTTATATTGACGACATAACTGCTAAAAACGCCAGACTCAAAGATAAAGTTGTAGTAGAAATAATTTCTTACCAGGCCGGCAAAGGTTATGCTTCGGGTGTTATTGCTGAAGTTCTCGGCAAAGCGGGCAGATACGACAGTGAAATAAAAGCTGTGATGCGTCAATACAATCTTGCGGAAAAATTTGAAGATGCCTGTCTTGAACAGGCAACTAAGCTTGCCGCTGGTTTCAATGCTCAAGACCACCCAGCCAGGCAGGACATAACCGACAAAGTAATAATTACCATCGACCCGCCTGACTCGAAAGATTTCGATGATGCGATCAGTATTGAAAAAGATTCGCAAGGCCGATTTATCCTTGGTGTGCATATCGCTGATGTGAGCTGCTTTGTAAAAAAAGATACCCCACTCGACCTCGAAGCTGCCGAGCGGGGCAATAGTACATATCTGCCGGGTTGGACTGTGCCGATGCTGCCGGAGGTTTTAAGTAACGGTATATGCAGTCTTCAGCCCGGCCAGAAACGCTTTTGCAAAAGTGTATATTTAACCTATGACCATCAAGGCAATGTCTCATCCCGCAATTTTGCCAACAGTATCATACGCTCAACTCAGCGTTTGACCTACAAAGAAGCTGACAGGATTTTGAAAGGCCACACCAAAGGCACCAAGCCAAAGGTTATTGAACTTCTGAAAAATATGGAGACGCTCAGCCGAGCGATTGAGAAACGCCGAACAAAAAACGGGATGTTACATCTGGATTTGCCGGAGACGGAATTGGTAATGGACAAGTCAGGACGGGTAGTGGATGCGGAGCCGGCTGACGACAGCTATCCGCATACGATAATCG
>JAGLTN010000121.1 GCA_023135255.1 Planctomycetota bacterium | reverse complement strand
TGCTGGTCATCATGAAATACCGGAATGTCCAGCTCCTTTTTTAACCTGTTCTCAATCTCAAAACAAGCAGGCGCAGAAATATCTTCAAGCTGAATAGCGCCAAATCCCTTAGCTATTGTCATTACAGTTTCGATGATAACCTCTGGATCTTTCGAATCTACAAGTATAGGCACACCGCTGATGTTTACAAACTCCGCAAAAATAGCAGCCTTACCTTCCATAACAGGAAGTGATGGCAAAACTCCAATGTCCCCTAACCCAAGTACCGCGGTGCCGTTAGTAACGATTGCTACCCTGTCACATATCCCCGTATACTCCCATGCCTTTTCAATATCAGCTTCGACCTGTTTACAAACCGAAGCAACACCAGGAGTATAAAGCATACGCATATCCGTCAGGCTCTTGATAGGAATTCTGCTTACCATCTCTATTGAGCCTCGCCTGTGCATCTCAAGGATATCATCTGTGACTTTTATTATTTCAAAACCACGGGTTTTATCCGCAAGCTTGCGCAATTTAGCTATCAGGTCTTTACCAGAAAAGAAAATCGTAATATCTCTTATTTTATAATTACCCTCAACGCTCACCTGACTGATTTGTCCGATATTGATATCAGCTTCACCTAAAACATGGCACAATTCTGCTAATTTGCCGGGCTTATCAAGAATTTTACACCTCAAGGTGAATATTTCAGAAGCTGAATATCTCTGCTGCCAGCTGGAACCTTTTATTTCGCACATAATCTACACACTGCTTTCCTGTCCAAAAAAACACGATTTTTGAAATATTACTGAATACAAACAGAACCAGGATTATACGTAAAAATACTTGCTTTGCTAACAAAAAATTATTATCTTTCTTGCCGATCTCAGCCAAGGGCTTTTAAAATGTGCAAAAATGCCTAAATAAAAAAGGCTGTTCCATCTGGAACAGCCCCATCTGAATTGCTGAAGATTATGCAGTTCTTATGCTTTTCGTTTTTTCATAAAGAATAATCCGCCAAGTCCCAAAAGAATAATCGTTGAAGGCTCCGGAACCATAACATCCTGCCCGACTGTGCTTGCTAATACTTTGGTGCTTATTGCTGGGCTGTAGCCAATAGGAACAGCCAACCCGTTAAGCAGATTATTAGCTGCTAAGCTGACAGCTGTATTATTTGCGATATAAAAATTACTTGTCGAATCTGTAACATCATAGCCGTATGCGCCGTAGTTTTCACTGATAATTTCCCATATCGCAACTTGTAATGCCGCTGCAGCTACATTGCTTGAAACATTGCTATGCTCTGTTTCATACAAATAAGATGCAGTCAAAAGTGGATCGGATGTCGGCAGTAACACAGTTACATCATAATCGCCAAGACCCTGCATTACGTCAACACAGTAGCCCATATAGTCCACGCCGCCATAAGTGACGTCAAGCTCACCGGCTCGCACTGTATAATCGTTGTAAGGCGAAACGCTGCTGAAGATTTTTACTATATCGTAAAAACCATAACCATAATTTCCGTTGTCATCGTTCCATGTCATCAGAGTCGCACTTGCTGCTGATGAAAAAACAAATACCAGAACTGCAATTGTGATAAATCTTTTCATTCTTAAACCCCCCATTAAATGAACCTATTTCAAACCCATTTTTTGATTACCTGTAAAAAACGTTGGAACTTACCAACGTCTAAGAAAGTATAGAAATTAAAAGGCCCCTTGCCAAAGAAGTAGATTTTTAAATTCACTGATTTTACGGATGCTGCTGGATTGGTCCGATAAACTTCCGCTTTTCCCTCACTATTTGCCGGATTTTCATAAAGAACATAAATTATTCGTGAGATTATAAAAAATAAATACCTGCAAAAAGCCAGCTGTTATTTAATTTCATCCCGCTTTCCCAAACTCTATTTCCCCGGTGGATATTTGCTCTCGAATCGTCTGTTCAGGCTGTTTAATTTAAAGCTCAGGTAAATCAGGTAAACAAAATATACCGCCCACGATACCGCAAATGCTCCGATTAAATAATTCATCAATAACTCCAGCTAAGACCAATCTCAATTCAATCTCTTATTTAATTTTTCAATATCCGCCCGCATCCATATAAGCGCCGACGCCAGCATTATTGTCGCCACTATCGCCAAACCCAATGCCGCACTTTGCCAACTGCTGTCAAAGCTAAAGCTCGGTCTGTGTATGTCACGCATCAGCCTGGCGCTTATATAAACAAAAGGCACATCAACAAAAGCGATTATTCCGAACACCGCACAAAGATTAGCCTTATTTCCTTGCTCATTAAAACTCGATCTCAGTATCAAATAAGCCGCCGCCAGAAACCACAATATCGCAGAACTAATAAGCCTCATGCTTGGCGTCCACCAAAGTCCCCACTCAGCTTTGGCAAATATCATCCCCGTAATATTAAGCACCGTAGCAAAAACAAAAGCAACCTCCGCAGATGCAGCCCCAAGATAATCGAAAACAGGTTTTTTCTTTATAAGATACATGATTGAAAAAACGAACAATCCGCCAAAGCAAACCAGCGAGCATATAGACGCAGGCACATGTATATAGACAATGTTGCGAACCACAGGCTCAATTGCGCCTTTAGTGAACGCTATCACACCAGAAGCTATCATCAAAACAAAGCTTATTATTAAAACTGTTACTCTCATCGATTTCTCCACTTAGTCAACCGTAAATCCGAAAACCAGCCAGCACACAGTAACAAATATTGCGTCATAAGCAGCCATCATCCCCGCTATTTCACTAAAGCTTTGCCCAGCCGAAAACATCCCGCCGTCAGCCCCAGCCGAAAAGACCATCAGCAACCCCGATATCGCAGGTATCATCATAGGCATTATCAAAGCCATTATAAGTATGCTCAAAACAGAGCTCCTGCTCTTAATGCTCATCACAATACTGCCCAAAAGCGTCCCGACTGCCGATACCCCGATATTGACCAGAAGCAGAATAACAATCAGCTTCAACAGATTTCCCGCGGGCGTCAAATTAAAACACACACAAACCACAGGCACCATAACGCAGTCAAAAATACAAAGCATAGTGACATTAAAAAGCAGCTTGCCGATATAAATATTCCCCCTGTCAGCACTCGCCGACAAAAGCCCATCTATGCACCCCTCATCATGCTCAACCACAAAACTTCTCTCACAGCACAGTATCGAAGAAAACACAACAGAGACCATAATAACCGCTGCCGCCATCGCCGATTCGACCCCGCTGCTCGCAAGTCTGAATATCCACGCAATGATAATACTAAGCACAACCATCGAAGCAAAAGTCTGCTTACTCCTAAGCTCGTTAATAATATCTTTCACAAAGATAGCTTTGATTATGTTTATACTATTGCTCAAATCTTTTCCTTTGTACTCGTCGAATGATCTTCACAAAATCTCCTGACATCGTCATCGCCAATATTAGCTTCCGCCACAAATTTTCCGCCGTCCAGCACCACTATTTTCTCGCAGCACTTGCCAGCCAACTCAACATGGTGACTTGTCAAAACTAAAGCCCCTCCAGCTTTTTTGAATTTATTAATAATATCAATAAACTTTTGCTTCGATTTACTATCAAGCCCTGTGAAAGGCTCATCCGCCAGTATTACTTTAGGTCTGTGCAAAACAGCCCGTCCGATTGCAAGCCTCTGTCTTGTCCCTCGTGACAGGCTGCTTACGACATCATAGCGAAACTTAGACAGATTCATCTCATCGATCACCTCTGTTACTCGCTCTTTTTTGTCACTCAAATTATAAATGTCCGCAAAGAACTTTAAATTTTCCTCAACCGTTAACTGTGGATATGTCATCGTCCCATGTGAAATAACCCCGATCATCGGCAACGCTTTCTCCGCCGATTTTTTTATATCCCATCCTCCAATTTTCACTGTCCCATCTTTCGCCTGCAAAATCCCCGCCAATATCCGAAGCAAAGTAGTCTTGCCTGATGCATTACTGCCGTACACGCAAACCCCATCCCCAGCTTCAACTTTAAAGCTGATCCCCCTAAGCACATCCTTATTGGCGAAACTCTTACTGATGTTTTCCGCTTCCAAAGCTGCACTGTTATTTTTTTTCAGATTTTCCTCTGCCATCGCAGGCCTTAAAGACTTTTCTTCAATTTAGTTTTATATTTCGACTCACACCTTGTAATGATTTCTTTAGCCTTAAACTTACCATCGGCTCCCATTACACCTTCGACAACAACCTCTCTACCGGCCTGGAAATTCTTAGCAACTATTCCATCATACTTAACTTCAATAAAATTCTTTTGTCCCAAAAGCACAAACTCCATTTTGTCCCCAGCCGACTCTTTAACGATTGACCCATCTTTAACAACACCCGCAAGCCTTACAACCGAACCGATCTTAGGCTCCTGTAAAAACTCATCAACATCGCAGTAATAGGCCCACGAAGATTTTGCCGCCTGACCAACAAGGTACAATCCACCTGCCCCGATGATTATCACAGCAATAACAGCCTTTATTATTTTTCTTTTATTATTCATATTAACCAACCAAATCCATAATACTTTTGCAACCTTACATTTTATATGCGAAACGCGTCCGGATTGCAATACGTTAAATCCATACTAAATTGTTTATAACTTATTAAATAATGCAGTTTCTTTTTGACGAGTGATTGCAATTTTCACAGACAGCAAGAAGTGTACCTGTCAGATTAAGTAGTGGCTGCTACAAATGAAGATTGCTGGTACTCTTTTATCTGCTTGAAATACCAGGCGCAGATGGTGTTTGGTGGTTTTTAATCGTTTCGATGGGTCAATCAGAGAGTTTTTGGAGTCGTTCATTAAGTCGCTTTACTGCCTCGACATTACGGTTTTGCAATGCTTTAAGGCGTTGGCTGGTATCAGCCAGTTGGTTTTGCAGCTTTTCTACTTGTGAGTTTGAGTTACTAAGCTGGCTCTGAGCATGCTCAAGTTCTTTATCAGAATTGGCCAACTGCTTTTCAAGAGTTTTTGCTTTTTGGCTGATTTGCGAAAAATCATTACTTGCTTTCTGGACGTTTGCTTGTGCCTGGCTAAATCTTTCGATATGATTTTTACGCTCCATATACAGGCCGAGGCAAATAAAAGAAATTATAACAACAAATATCATTAAACATGCAACTGCAATTTGCCAAATGCGTTTCGATCTGACCTGTTCAGTTATAATTCCCAAAAGGATATCGCTATTGTGAACAATTTGCCCCAGATCCAAATCCTGTTCTTCATCTTTTTCGGCGGTAATTTCAGACATCAGCAAGTCGAAAGCCGATTCTTCAACAGATAAAATCTGTTGTTCTTCTTCCAAAACCATTTTGTCAGTATCTGTTTTTATCATGGCCCAACCCAGGAAACTGTAAGAGTTTGTGTTGCGATATAGTCGTCCGCATCAGCTACCTCATCGTTGCGATTGCTTGCTCTGACCCAAAGCGTTACATCCACATCATTGTCATCAGGTATGTGTGTCACATCTCCTTCGGTACCCGTTGTCAGGAAGACATCGTATAACTGCCACTCACTGCCCCCACCCTCACCTGTGCCAACGCCGGTTGTGCCGCCCACGCTGTCGAATGTCAGCTTGTACTCTGTAACAAGTGTATCAGTTACACAAGATAACTCTGCTTGCCCACTTGGGGTATTCTCAGCGGATATTTGTGCATCTCCACTTGTATACAAAGTGATAGTAGCACTGTCTTCACATGGTTGAGTCTGGCTGGTGATATTCGGCAGTGAAATCGAATCAAAATCTTCGGAAACCCAATACATCTCTGCACCCATAAGGACTGGCAGAAAAATCAGAGCCAATGTCACAATTACAATATAGTTTATGATGCATCTCATTTACTAATAACTCCGTATGAAGCTTCATACTTTTTGTTTTTCTTTCGTTCGGCAATCACGGGACGCATCTGTTCGTTTTTAATATCGAGCAGGGCGATCACCTCTTGTAGTGCCTTGCGTTCCTGAGCTATATTGTCAGGATAAGTCACAGCTGCGCTATCAGTTTTGTGCGAAGTGGTATGTGACTGATCCTGTGCTCCAAGCAAATTTTTCGCTTCCTTTAGATACTGAATCTCCTGGTCATTGCTATCTGTTTTTTGATCATATTTGTGTCGCACATCGAACAGGGTAGCTACATCACGCAGCTTTTCCACTTCCTCTACTTCATCTATCATCTCATGGCGGTCGGAAAGGGCGATTTCTCCTTCATTCATCAGTCTTGGGATAATAAAAATCACTACTTCCTTTTTCACCGTAGCATCTTCTTTACTTTTGAAAAGACCACCCATAAGAGGAATTGAGCTAAGTAGAGGAACCCTTTTGTGATTGGTGGTTTCCTGAGATTCGATAAGCCCTCCTATGACAATTGCGTCACCTTCCTTTACCCTGACACGAGTGTCAGCTTTACGACGACGGATTACAGGAAGATCAGCACCGGAAATGCTGTTGTTACCCGACGAATTCCGCCTTGATGCCACATCGCTCACTTCGGTAAGAACATCAACAGTAATATAACCATCATCGCCAATATGTGGTGTCATTTCCAGCAGCACACCGGATTTAATTACCTCAAGCTCAGTACGCAAAGAAGAACCGTAAATGTCCGTAGCTATCGTGAAATACTCCTCCAATGATATATCTATCGTAGCTTTTTCACCGTTAAGGGTAGCTACTCTTGGTCGGGACCTTATACTGGCTCGCTTCTCAGCAACCAATGCGCGAAGAGTCAAACTCAATCCGGTTAAATTGCTCGCTGCCACGCTTGCGTAACTCGCTAAACCTGTAAATCCTGCGGTGCCGCCTGCCATGCTGAATGAGGTATGCGGGCCTGAATACGACCAGTCCAATCCTAATTCGTCACTGGTGTCCTCCCAGAGGTCTACAACAAGCACCTCCAGCATCACCTGCTCTCTTGGAACATCCAACTTGTGAATAATGTCCATAATATGTTTTGTAATATCCGGCAGTGCGTAGATTAAAATTTCGTTATCTCTTTCTCCGCTGGTTACATACTTCTGAGAAAATTTTGGCAGAGAGCCCTTAAGATGCTTTGCTGTTATGTATTTCAGGTAAAGCCGTTTAGAGGTTGTTGTCTCCAAGGCACTGGGGCATGTTGGATCGCCACAACTGATAAGATAGAATTTTTTACTTCTTTGATAAATGAACAGTCCCTGTCCGGCAACAAGTTCACTAATACACTCTTTTAACGGTTTGCCGATACCTGCGTCGAGAGAAATGAGAGGGTCGGGCATATGGGGACACGTAGCTATGATGACGCCGGTCTCAATCGATATATCGCGAAGAATCTGACCAAGTGGTACATCGACCCACACGTTATTGACCATTACAATTTCGTTAATATCAGAATCGCTGACGTCAAATTCACCGGCGGCGGCAATATGGACAAATATTCCGCTCAACAGTGCCAATAATATCACCACTGTGGTTTTACGCTGCTTTTTTTTGATTAAAAATATCATAGTTATTCCTGCCTGCTTGCAAAAACGGGTACATTCTCATCTATCACAACACAAACAGAAATTTTGTGCTGTTCAACATTGTTTTGCTTTTGAGTAGTTAAACCCGACCGCTCCGTTTCAACATGAATGGTCCAGTTGTATTTTCCGGGTAGAACTCCTGAAGGTATCCTGACCAGGCAGGTTGTGCAACGCTGACTATTTGGAGCAAGCGTAAAATCAGGTGTCTTCAGTTCAAGCCAATCGTTCTGTGATTCTTTGCCTTGAACCCTGCAATTAGTAACGACGGTGCTTAGACTCTGATTAGCAACCTGAAATCTCATGGCGGTCAAACGCCCGGGATTTAATTTTAATTCGATCTGCTGGGGTTTAATCTCAAGTGTCTGCTTGTCGTCGTTTACAAAGTTCTCCGCCCATACACCCGCCAGGTTCTCATTTATCGAAAGCTCAATATCTCTGGTCATCTTACGCCTGTACTTCGAGTCAGAAGCAAAAAATGTTCGGAGCTTATATTGTCCAGCCGGTAATGGCTGTGCTATTACGCCCGTAAACCAGCGACTGTCGCCTGGTAACACCCGTCTTCGGCCTGCATGCAATGGAATAGTAGCTACTCTACGCCAGCCATCAGAATAAAGATAAGCTTTTCCTCTTGCCAGAAATGATACCAATCCATCATTTTTCAATTCCGCGTTAACTTCCAATACCTGATTTTTCTTGATTTCCTCAGAAGCCGTCTCTGACGCGTTTTTTTCAGTAAGATTATCGGTCGTATCAAACTCGGGTACGTTTACATTTGCCTCGATAACGCTTCCACGTTCGATATAGTTTCTTCGGGCCACGTGTATGAATATACCGGAGGCTGTTCTAAACTTAACCTGTACTCCTTTTTCGCTGTCTTTGTGTTTACCCAATTCTATCATGGCTGCCGCCCAGTAATCACCATCGGCATTTGGGGGGGCTACTACCGTTGCTTTCAGTTTCCTGGATTCGCCCGGCTCAAGAACAAATTCATTCTCTTCAAAGCTAATCCAATCAACAGCGGATCGAGAGTGTTTATGTTCCGGCCCAAAGGAAAGCTGTCCATCATCAGAAACTGTGAAATCCAGTACGTCCACTCTGATTGGACAGGGTTGAGTCTGTTCACTTCGCTTGTTGTTGGTTAGCGTAATAAAAAATGTAGCTTTTCTGCCGGGTTTGACCTCGACCCACTGTTGCAGTGGGCTGACCGCTAACCCGGCAAAAGTGACATTCTGTAAAATAAAAAAGAACAAGGCTATTAACCCTGCTCCAATTCGGTTAGATATAGTTAAATTCCTTTTCATAATCTTTTCCTTTATCTAAGTGGATTTTTTGATATCACTTAATTAATTTTAAGCTCCTGATCAGATTAAATATTAGCTTGGTTAATTGTCACTCACCCAGGCTGTGGTAATTGTTTGTGTGGCTTCATAAGCACCAGAGTCGGCGACATTGTCAGAATCGTTGGTTGCTTCGACTTCCAGTGTAATCTCTACAGCACCATCGGTATTGAAATGAGTTATAGCTAATGCCGTGGACAGAAAACTACTATGAACTGTATAGGTATCCGAACTACTGGCAGTTACAGCTGCAGCAGTGGCACCTGTAGCGGTAACTCCGGCTTCATCAGTTGATATCTTATACTTTGTTACAAGCGTATCTTCATTAGCTCCACCATCTCTGCTATGATAAAGCTGAGATAGAGCTGTCTGGTCGGAACTCAGAGTTAGATTACAGTTTGTCCACAACGTAAACGTCGAGGTGCCCTCAGGACTATCGCCCTGTGAATCAAGTGTAGATTCCTGCGAATCAAGGTCGATAGCGGGAAAATCTCCGTCCCACTCGATAATTGTGTCAACAGTTACAGTTATAGCACATGTGGCCTCTTTAGCTCCTGGATCTGCAGCCAATGCTAATTCTACAGTAAAAGTAATTACTGCAATGCAAATTGCACTTAACAGTAGTAATTTAGTTAAACTATTCATAATTGAATCCGTTTCTTAATTTAGTACTATTTTTACAGCACGGTAGTTCCCGTACCACGGTTTCTTAGCTCCAGTCGCGATGTCGGCTTTATCACATGTTTGCTTTACGAGCACTTTTTTTTTAAAACCATATACCTGAGATGGCTATATTGGGCTATATTTATGGGACGTTGTAATTTTCTAAGTCCTATTATGTTTTTAATATTCCTTCGTGATTCTACAGGTTTTAACCTCTGGTTGTTAACTGTTCTTGACTTTACTACCTTGATTATGATACAATGGCAGCATGATGAAAAGCGGCAGATTGTCAATAGTATTGCTGGTAGCATATCTTTTGTTATGTATGCCTGGTTTGGTCTCGGCAATTCCGCCACCGGACGCCGCCGCATGTAAAATATCATGCACTGTCGCGAATATTGTTGAGTGGTCGGAACCATCTTTTCCGGGGATTGATCTTGGTAGCCTGACTGCTAAAAACAAACATGCCATCGGTGAAACTATCCTTACGCTCTATACTAATGGCGATGTAACCATCACGGCAGATAATAGCAATACTGCGGAACTGTCATTTGGTCCACATACACTTCTGACCAGATATAAGTTGAAATATGATGGTTTCGCAGCAAAGCAGACGGGCAGCAGACCAACCGCATGGTGTTCCTTTGATACGTTTCTCAATAAAGGCACAAACATAGTACATATTCCTGCCGATGGGGCTGTCGAGGTTACTTTGTCAGTCAGAGCCTCAATAAAAAAAATACGCCCTGAGAATTCAGGTCAGTACAATGCTACCCAAACCCTTACGGTTTGTTGGAAGTCATAGACGAATTTTCTAAGACTTCAGTTTTCGTATAGCCGCTAAGCTTTTTTGCAAACTTTTTGATCTTAGCCGCTGACTCCTCGGTTTTAGATGTGGCTGTGGTTATAATTTTACTGCTAACCAATTTCTCCCGGTCAGATTCGGATTTAATCGCAGCAATACCTCTGTTGCTTTTGCCTCTGAGTTTGCCTATCTGCTTCTCGAGTTCTTTTATTTTAATTTGCTCCTTAGCTATCATATCGTTGGCATCTACCTTCATTCTCACCATCTTTAGTCCCAATTCTGCCTTGATTTTTGATATCTCTTTAGTCTGAGTTTTTAATTTTTCTTGAGATTTTGCTTTAAGAGCTGATATATATTCACCAGCCCTGGTTTTTAACTTAGCTTCAACTTCAACAACTTTCTGTGCCTGGGCATGCAGTCGGGATTCGCTTTCGGCTTTTAGGGTTTCCGAGGCTTTGGCTATCGCCTCTTCGTAAGCCCTTGATCTTTTTATAGCTTGTGCTTTAAGAGCCGATATAGCTCCGTCAGCTTTCGCTTGTTCCTGTGCTATTGCCGCTTGTGCTTGTGCCTCAACCTGAGATATACGCCTCTCATAGCCCTTCTCTTTTGCTGTGGATTCGGTTTTAAGCTTAACGATATTTTCTTCCGCATCAGCACGTAACTGTCTTATAGTTGCAATATGATCATTTTCTTTTTCAGATGAACGGGTCTTTTCTTGTGCTATCGCTTCTTGAGATTTTGCTTTAAGAGCTGATA